>CAYYUU010000635.1:0-5150 GCA_964474955.1 uncultured Alcaligenaceae bacterium
AGCGGACGCCGGAAAGTTCTTCTCGTGGACGACGACACCGATTTGGTCGAAATCATGACCAAATTCCTCGACGAGGATGGTCGGTTCGAGGTCCGAGTCGCCACGACCGGGTTCGACGCGGGCATGATGGTCAAGGAATACCGACCCGATCTTATTGTGCTGGATGTCATGCTTCCGGACATCAATGGGATCGAAGTCTGTCGGCGAGTTCGCTCGGATGCGAGCCTCGAAGAAGTCCGGATCATTTGCATCAGCGGGATGGTCGAGGAAGAGAAGGTCCAACAACTTCGTCTGGCCGGCGCCGACGATTTTCTGCACAAGCCTCTCGACATGGAACACCTCATCGAACGGATGTGCCAGCAACTTGACATTGATGTCGAATCGTTGCCGACTTCGGCGTAAGGGGCGTCGTTCTGACCCAGAACCCCGAAACCGAACTCTCCACTAGCTCAGTGACGACAAATCGATGTCTCCGTCCGGGAACGGAACGAAGCTAGATATTTGCTCCGAGGCGAATTCCGCATCCGTTCCCTCTGACGGCCGATCCGCAGACGAGGAGTCGAAAACTCGGAGAATGGCTCGACCAAGGACGGCGGCTCATGCCAGGACCGTTGCAGGTTCGTCGTGGCCGCTCGAAGGGTCCCCTTACGTGCAGGTGTTATGATGCAGGAGGCATTGGGCGAACGATTTGCCGACCTGCCCTGGTTGTGTCCTTGCGCGGCTTCGTTGAAGACCCTCGCACGCGATTTCGTCCGGGCAGCTTGGCCCACGGTCCGGGTCGACCCGGGATGTGTTTGCCTCATCGTCAAACACGGCCTTCCCGACACGGCCAACCTTGGAGTCCGTCCGGTCCTGGCCACGACGCGAGAAGTCGATGTTCTGCGTGCCGCCCGCGACGCACTGCGAGACACTTACGGCTCCTCCAGTTTCGTTCCTTGGGACACACCCGAACTCCGCACACTTCATCAAGGCGCGATCCTCCTCTCTGGGCTCTCCCTGCTTCTCTTCCTGGCCAGTCATAAGTGCGACCCAGAGCTTGCCTGGATTGGTGGTCTTTTGGCTCCTCTCGGTTGGTTCGCGGTGGCAGCCTTCGACAAAGCACTCGTCGCGGGATGTCTGGAAGAATGTCGCGCCGAGCGTAAAGTTCCGCTCTGGGTGACGCAACAAAAGCACTTCGGAATCGACGTCGCCGCGTTGGCGCGTCGGCTCAACCAACGATGGGGACTTCCCGCCTGGCTAGCGGCTCTCACGGGCCATTTGGCCATGCCTTCCGACGTCGCCAAAACTCTTGGGGCCGACGTCGACTTGTTCTCGTTGGTGCAACTTGCAGCCGGTCTCTTGGTCGAACGGAAAAACAACATCCCTTTGGCTTGTGGACACTCCGCCGAGGAAGCGAGCGACTTACTCGGGTTATCTCGTGAAGAGGTTCACCGTTGGGCCAGGGATTTTTTGGACGCCGCAAAGCCCCTCGCCGTCGATCCGGTTCTCGGAGTCAGCCCCGCTGAAGAACCATTGCTCGTCGATCTCGTCGCATTGGCTGCCGAGAATCGCCGACTCCAACAGCGCTCGCAAACCGAACAACTCCATCGCGACGTCGACGCCTTACACAACGCCGTCCGAGATTCTCGGGAGTCGCAGGACAAGCAGCTGGAACAACGGAAACTGACGGCCATTGCCGAATTCGCCGCCGGCGCCGCCCACGAAATCAATAACCCGTTGGCTGTCATCTCCGGACAAGCCCAACACCTTCTACGCGACGAACAAACTCCCGAACGTCGCGAGAAACTCGAGAAAATAGTCCACCAGACAAAGCGAGTCCATCGAATATTGACAGAGTTGCGACAGTTCGCCCGCCCCGCCGAACCGCGGTTCCAAAAGACCGATGCCGGGGCGTTGATGCTGGAGGCCGTAAGTTCTTGCCGCGAGTTGGCCCACCAGAAAAACGTCCAACTCGTCCATGCCGAACCGCCCACCGCCGTCACGTTCTTTGCCGACCCCGCGAAAGTGGTCAAGGCTCTGAGTTGCTTGCTCCAAAATGGCATCGAGGCCGCGCCCGAGGACGGATGGGTCAGCATCCACCTTGAGCTACCTCAACCCGACGTCTTGCACTTCGTCGTCGAAGACAACGGACACGGGCCAGACCCAGCGGATCGTCACGTGCTCTTCGATCCCTTCTTCTCCGGTCGGGATGCCGGACGCGGAAGAGGCTTGGGGTTACCCGTTGCCTGGCGAATGGCCAACCTCCACGGAGGCGACGTCTTTCTGGCGGCCAACGGAAACGGCAAAACGCAATTCGTGCTGCGGCTCCCGCTTATCGATAAAGCTCCCACGTCGAATGATTCCCACAACGGACGCAACGGTTCGAACGGTCGGTCCTTCGTCCCATCCGGAAGTTGAGATCTACTCTTGCGTCTCTGTGCGTTTCGCGATATATCCCGTCACCTAAATCCAACGAGAAAGAATGTTGCCGTCGCAAGCTCCGCCGCGAGCGCAAAGTCATCTTACGGACGGAGGCCCGGGTGATGGACTCGCCTACCAAACCGCGAACATCAATACCGAACGCGATGGCTCCATACCAACACCCGTCGATGCATTCCTCGGAAGAATGGCTCGAACGCGGCGAAATTCTGCACTTCCGAGAATGCCCATTTCCGCTTCCCAGCGTGGAAGATCAAAATTTCTTGTACGCCCAACAACTCGGACTCTTTCGCAAAAACATCTCGTACGATCCCGCAACGCAACTCGCGTCAGGGTTCCGACGGAGCGCCCCGGATCAGAAAGCACGGCTCGCGGAGATACTCGGATCGTTCGCTGACCAAGCCAATGACTGGCTCCGAAGCATCCTGCCTGCGTACAAGAATCATTGGCAGCGAGATCGCGCCAGTTTCCGCCCCGAAGAAGAAGCCACCCGGAAGCTCCGACGCACCGCCCGCAATGACCTGATCCATGTCGACGCATTTCCAACTCGCCCAACCGGAGGTGCTCGCCTGTTGCGACTTTTCCTGAACATCAACCAAACCGATCCACGCGTCTGGGTCACGTCGGAAAGTTTCCCCGACCTCTATCGCGAATTTGGAGACCGACTACGCGATAAACGCTCCTCAGTCCTGCGTCCTTGGACTCTTCTCCCCGATTTTCCTTGGTCTTGGTGGAGGAAAGCCCCGCTCACGAATTACGACAAGTTCATGCTCCAGTTCCACCACTTCCTCAAATCCAATGACACTTTCCAGGAAAAATGCCCGAAGAGATTCTGGAAGTTTCCGCCAGGCAGTGTCTGGGTTGCCTTCACGGACTCGCTGAGTCACGCTGTCTTACGCGGGCAATACGCCCTGGAACATTCATTTTTCGTTGGACTCGATGGATTGGTGCTGCCTGAGTTAGCTCCTGCGACGATTCTAGGAGGATATTCGCCAATCCAGGAGCGAGGGAGCGATTTGCGACGAGCGGCTTGATGGGGATTTGGGAAAGTTGCTTTTCGCTCCGCGAAAAGTTCTTTTCTATTGTGACTATTCGGTGAGCGAAAAGTAACTATCTCCGCCTCCCAGCATTAGCCACAACCCCTTCGCGTTGACTGGGCTTGTTAGTGCTCTTATCATGATGCGCATGATAGGAGACCAAACATCATGACAGCCGATTTTGCGAAATACCTCGAACCGTTCGCGGACGCGTTGAAGCCGAACGAGCCTCTCGCCCCGTACACTCACCTTCGGCTTGGCGGACCGGCAGAGATTCTGGCGTTGCCGAGAACTAAGGAAGAACTCGCGGGGCTCGTGAAGGTTTGCCACCAACATCAAATTCCCCTTCGCGTTCTGGGAAGTGGGGCAAAAGTGTTGGTGCGAGACGAGGGAGTCAAAGGCGTCGTGGTTCGTCTTTCCGACCCCGCGTTTAACCAGGTTACGGTGGACGAGAAACGCGTCCGTGCCGGCAGCGGGGCTTCCCTCAGTTCGGTCATCTCCACCGCAGCACGCCACGAACTGGCTGGGCTCGAACCCTACGTCGGAATGCCGGGAACGGTCGGAGAATCTGTCCGACCGCAAGCGAGCGACCCTTCCGATTCGATCACGCAGTTCGTGCGACAAGTCGAGGTGATCGACGCCCAGGGAAACTTACACGTCCGCGATCGCGTCGGGACGTCATTTCCCGACCCGGGAAACGTCGTGGATGATAGTGTCATTGTGGCCGTCACGCTGGAACTCGAACCGGACACTTCCGAGGCCATCGTCAAACGGATGCGGAAAGCCTGGATCAAACGAAAATCCACCCAGCCTTATAGCTACCAGGCAACGTGCCGGGCATTCAAAATCCCGCGGGGAATGAACGCCGCGAATCTCATCGACCAAGCCCAACTCGCCGGAGCCAAGGTCGGCGGGGCCCAACTCAGCGAGCGAGATTCGAATTATATCGTGGCCCACGCCGGAGCCACGGCCCGAGACGTGATGCGTTTGCTCGATCTGGTTCGAACCCAGGTCCAGGAACGATTTCAGGTCGAATTGGAGCCGGAGATCTCTGCGTGGTGAGTTGGGAGCTGGGAATCTTCGTTTACAAGCGAGGCCAGGATGCCAAACGGGATTCGAAATGTCGCCTTGCTCGTGTTCGGGATCGTCTTCGCCTTGGGTAGTATTTTCTACCTCGGCCAAGTCGCTCAAGAAGATCTCCGCGGGCACGAACGATACCGCGCAACCCTCGCCGACGTCGAATGCAACCTACCTGCCGGAATGACAAGGGGCGATTTTCTCGACGAAGTCCTTTACCACTCTCAACTCCCCAGCGAGTTGTCCCTTCTTGACGAGAACACACCAGGCCTCATCGCCGAAGCCTTCGCCAAACACCCTTGGGTCGAAGAAGTCGAGAAAGTCGAATTCTCCCAAACCCAGAAAGTGCGAGTACATCTACGATACCGCAGACCCGTCTTGGCGGTGAAATGGCGAGGTATCACGCGGGCGGTCGATAAGAACGCAATTTTGTTACCGAGCAATGCTCCAACGGACGGGCTTCCGATATATTCTGGAAACCCAACTCGCCCCAAAGGCCCCGCCGGAACTGAATGGGGCGATCCCGGAGTCCGGAGTGCCGCAAGGATCGAAAGAGATTGAAGCCTTCATTCTCGCTGATTATTCCGATATGATGTAGAATCTGTCGAAACGACGAAC
>CAYYUU010000636.1:0-5140 GCA_964474955.1 uncultured Alcaligenaceae bacterium
GGCCACTTGATCACTTCGCTCGTAGAAACGACCGTTACTCAAGTGGCCATGCGGACACAGTATCCCCGGCACACGCGTTTTGCCTTTGGTGTTCGTCGGAAGATAGAGGTTACCCGACACATAGAACCCGTGATAACTCTCGAAGAACACCTTCTCGATCGTATATCCTTTACGTTTAATCTTCCCGTGAATCACTGGCTTCAGTGGCGTCTTCTTCGGCATGGGCCAAAGGCCAAGCGTTACTTTCAATTGATCCTTGAGCTGTTGCCGACGCGCCTTCCATTTCTTCAGAGTCTTGGGAGGAGTGAACGGAAAATAACTGTTCCCATAGGCCTTGGCTTTCCCAAGTCGAGGGTCGGGGGGCAACTCGCCCTTCTTTTCTTGTGCATTCCCAACGGACCCAATCGTGAGAATGGCGATCGCGGCTCCCAACACTGCTTGGACAAATCGGTTCATGGTGACGACTCCTGATGACAAGATCCCAATCCTGGATTCGGGGCGATGATCGGAAGCAATCCGAAATAGTCTCTTGACGGTACGCCAACGGCGTGGCATCGTCAACACGCAAGAAGTGAGGATTTTTTCGGATCGGAAAAGAGTGACGCAAAAAAGTAGCAGGCACACTCCGTGTGCCGTTCGCTTCTTCTGGCTCCAGCAACTTGTTATTCGGCGTTCCAGTATCCGCAGCCCACAGGAGAAAAATCATGGGACTCGACTTCATGGAATTCATCATGGAACTCGAAGAAGAGTTCGGCTTCCAGTTACCCGACGCGGTCGGCGAGCGAATGCGAACGCCTCGCGATCTCGCCGACTACATCGAATCCGTCCTTCCCGAGGGAAACCATTCCCCGGCGCAGTGTGCATCCCAGCGAGTCTTCTACCGCATCCGGACTGCCATTCGAGAACGACTCGGTCTCCAGAAATACGACGTCCGACCACGTACTTGCCTCGATGACATCATCCCTCGCGAAAATCGGCATCTCGTCTGGTCCCAAATCGGAACCGCAAGCCTATACCCGAACTGGCCCGCTTTACATTTCACCGAGTGGCGAAACTTCCGCTATTCGACTCAGTTCGTGCGGCGTTTTATTCAACTGCTCTGCGTGGCATGGCTTTTCGCTGTGATTGCACTTCTTCCCATCTCTCTCGGCGCTGTGCCCTGGGTTGTCTTTCCGATTCTCTTCCTTCTCGTTGGACTCTCGGGCCTCATGATCCTCGCCGCTCCATACTTTGACCCAAGCCAACGGACTGAATTTGCCATAGAAGGCATGACGGTCGGAGACACAGTCCATGCCGTGCTCAACGTCACACCGGCTTGGCTCATCAATCCGCCGGCTCCAAGGTCCCGCAATGACATCGAGCAAACGATTTTGGAATTGATGAATGAACACTTTGGAAAACGAAACATGAGCCTGGATGATCAATTCATGGATCTGTGGTAATGATCTGGTCGTCTGCCACTCGATGACCTTGAGAAAGGCGCGATGGGAAGTGCGTGGCTATCAATGTTGTCTTTTTCTACTTTGGAGTGCGGCAGCTCGCTGCCGCTTTGGTAGTTTTGTCTTTATTTTGTTTTGCTTTCGAAATGCGGTTACCCTTCTCGCGGTCCTTTCTTGCCTTTGGCTTCACCATCTCGCGGCCCACGTTTCCCGTTCCCTTCCCGAATCTCGCGACGATTCGGGTTGCGCCAAATTCTAAATTCTTCCAACGAGAGCGAACCATCGCGGTTCTTATCCACGGCATCAAAGCGTTTTTTCTCCAACGCTGTTCTCGCCGCGTTGAACTTTCCTTCCTTCATGGCGAGCCACTCTTTGAAGTCCACCTTGTTATTGGCGTCCTTGTCGTAAGCGGCGAACACTCGCTCGACTCGCGAACCCCGACGGCGTCGAGCTGGCGATGTGCTGATGGAAATAATATTGTCATCTTCCGACACTTGCACGACGACCTGTAATCGAACACGTAGGTCCGATACTTTTCGAACAACGCCTGTCACTCGGATGTTCTTATCCGCGATGCTCCAATTATAAACCTTGGTCCCGCCATCACTCCGGCGGACAACTGTGATTGTTCCTTTTTTTAGATCCAGTTTCGTGATGGTCCCACGAATTCCTGGTTGCTCACGGTCTCCGCCTTTACGTTGGGCTTGTGCTTCGCGAGGTTTGCCGTCTGCTTTTTTCGGGCCTTCCTGTTGACCCTGTACGAGCGCCAACGGCAGGACGAGAATCAGCAAGAGCATCAGCAAGCACGTCCCCAACGTCAGACGATGTTTCAAATTCTTGTTCGCAATCATCACAAATGTCCTTTTCCGCGAAGAAATTACAACGGTTGTGAGTTTTTCGTTAGGAATATGATCACCTTTCTCACTCAGACTTTCACCGAAAAAATATACTTCAGTTATGGAAATGATTCCTTCCGATTCCGCATGGAGTTTTATCCGCGGTGTTCCTCAGAGCCGAGGAGCCGAATGTGGACCTACTCTTCTTGCGAACTCCATTGCGAGAACATACCATTCGCAATGTGAGCTAATGATTCCGCCACTTCAAAGAGGATTGGATAATGGATTTCGAACAATGGCAAACAACGAAAGCCCCAGCGGCCATGCTTCACTTTGCCCAGAACAAAGTGACTGATCGTCGGTTCCGGTTGCTGGCTTGCGCGCTCGCCAGGCAGTACTGGGATCAATTGTCCGTCGATGGGAAGAACGCAATCACACTCGCCGAGCGATATCTTGAGGATCCCACAGCCTATGACGAGATGGTTGCGGCGGGCACAGCGATTTCCGTTTCTATCGTCCTCGCCGGGCAAGGGGCCCCCGTTGACTTCACCCACCCAGACGGAGTCGCTCGCGCTGCCGCTTACCCGAATGGCAAGCACGCGATATGGGTCATCCAATCGGTGCGGAGCATTCCAGGTCTCAAACAAGCAGAGTCAGTGGCGTTCGTTTGCACGCTCATTCGGGAAGTGATCGGCAATCCCTTCGTCGCGCCGCTCGACCCTGCATTGCTTTCCTGGAAAGACGCAACTCTCCCCAAGTTGGCCAACAAAATTTATCAGAACCAAGCATTCGATCAGTTGCCCATCTTGGCCGATGCCTTGGAAGAAGCTGGTTGCCACGAGCCGACTATCCTTGAACATTGTCGCGACCCACACAGCCAACATGTGCGTGGTTGCTGGATCGTGGAGATGATTCTCGACCCGACTACCGCTGAATTGTCTTCCTCGCTGGTCTTGCCGCAAGAGGCCTGGTTCGTCACGTGTTATGCGAAAACCAACAAGCTTCGGCGAAACGATCCGGACCAATTTCCCCTCGGCGAAGAGGCCGAGCCCCATTTGATTCCGGTCTTGGCCGAACCGGATCCGAAATTCCTGATCGACCCCTCTTATGAGGACCAGAAACTTCGGTCGTCCTCTCTTGTCCGATCATTCAAACAAGTTTGGTACGTGAATTCCGAGGACAAGTTCTCCTTGAAAGCCGCCAAGGCTACAGTCGAAGAGGGCGTTAACGGGAAAATCTATCTGTGGACGTCCCATGGGAAGGCAATCGCCGAGATGGCCGAGGGGTACGCTCCAATCAAGCACTTAATCAATCTGCGAACAGGAATCACCAAACCGCTCGCCGAAGCAGTACTGCAAGGCGACCAGCGAGCCTTGTTTGACCTGGTCCGACTATTGGAGAAGATAAACGACGAACGAGCCGGGCCACTCCGAGACTTGATACCCGGGATGGTTCCGCTCGAAGAACTCAATAGTTTCTCCTCCGAGTCGGCAACTTCCGAAGAAGGTCCGGACACTGAGTTAGAAGACCTACAAGAAACCGCCAAACCATGTCCTTCTTGCGGCAAATCTCGCCGGGCGTTTCGGGTCAAAAAGGAAGGCCCCAATCACGGACGGATGTTTCTGAAATGTAGTGACCGTGAATGTGGCAATTTCGAATGGGCCTCGGAGGCCTCCGCGGCCCCCGGAAAAGACACAGAATTAACACACCTTCAAGAGAACGCTACACCTTGCCCAGCCTGCGGCAAGGAACGAAAAGCCTTTCGAGTCAAGAAGAATGGTCCCAACAAAGGCCGACTATTTCTCAGGTGTAGCGACCACGATTGTAACAGTTTTGAGTGGGCTCTTTCCGATAGTGATGGGAACGCGAAATCAAACCCGTATGGTGCCGTATTGAGTACGTTACGAAATCAATTCGGCACATGCCACATTTGTGAACAGACAGCGCATGTCGGTCGGTCGACAAAACCTGGTCCGAATCACGGACGGTACTTCGTCCGCTGCGACTGCGGCTATTTTTCCTGGATGTCTGACGACGAAGGTGATTTTTACTGGCCGGACTTCGAATGAGGGAGCGACTTCCCCAGGCTCCGTTGAATTTGGTCTTCGGCCAAAAATACAAACCAACGCACACAACCCGAGCCTTTCTGAGCAACATAGGTTTCGCTCATTTGATTTTGTGCGCAAACTAGATCTCGTTTTCTGCAAAGTTTCTCACCAGTGACAATGCATTATCACAAGTATTTGCTGTGCCTCCACTAGACACACAACATCCACAACTTATCCCGACATACGTACCATTTGATCCAATCTGAGAGTGTAACTTGTTGCACGGTAATAGCTTCCATTGGACGAGAGGCCTTTTACGAGGTTGCGTAGCACCGAATATTGGGTTCGGGATTGAGGGATCCTTCCGAGGTTTCTGATGCCCGCCACGAAGAAAAACTCTTCGGCACGAGAAATGCTATTCAGTTTGGATCACCAATTGCAATGGAATGTCTCGGCTCGGTTGGTGAAATCTCGACAATTCACTTTCTCTTGGAGTGTACGAATATAATGTCAACTGACTTGTCCGTAGAGCCACAAGAACGTATTTCCTCGACATTCGAATCAATTCCCACGACCGTCGAGTTGATGGTGAGCCTATTGCAGGCACCATGCGAGACTGTGCGAATTCATGCAGCGCGCATGCTGGGCCGCATGAAACAGAATGCTGAGATCGTAAGGCCCGCCTTGCAAACGGCAGCGATGGTAGATCGAAGCCGAATGGTCCGTCAACAAGCCAGTCAGAGCTTGCCCCAACTACAATCCAACTAGTCCGCGAAGATCATTGCAACCACGGATTACAAGGCCCATCATAGCGTAT
>CAYYUU010000637.1:0-5135 GCA_964474955.1 uncultured Alcaligenaceae bacterium
GGAAACCAACCAAGGCCCGACGTGTAGCCCGTGACTCGCACTTCATTTATCATACAATACAGACCAGAGGCCGCTCGCAAAAGCAAGGACGCGCCGGGACGCCGAGGGTTCACCACGTCTCCACGAACCACACGAGAAAACGTCATAACCTGTTGGTCATGGAATAGGACAGCCCACACACTCGCGCAGGTTCACGTATTTTGAGTGCGAGCGTTCTGTGCCTGGTTGCGGGGTAAGCTTGCTCACCGCTGGCCAAAAGCATTATACGTTGGGGGTAATCGGACGAAGTCGAAAAAACTGGAAGTTGAGACAACGCGTTTTAACTCGGGAGATTTGTCGTCGGGCAGCCAACCGAAACGCAACAACTAGATTGGCCGGAATCCACCTTCAACTGACCGCCCAAGTGTTTTGCGGTTTCCCATTTTTCCTGAAAGGTCTTTCCATCTCATCCCATTTCTCTCTCAGCAGACGACAAACTTCGAAGCCGACAAAAAGGCTTGGAAGGTTTCTTCACCACTTCGTATTTGGAGAGAAAATAAAATGAAACGTTTCCTCGCTTCCCTGCTGGGTTGGAACACGACCAAGCAACTAGCTCGCAAGTTGAACCGATCTCCTCGGTTGGCTTTGGATCAATTGGAAGATAGAGCCGTCCCGGCCGTTTGGCCTTTCGTTCCCGTCATGACGATGACCGGAATTGCTCAACTTTCCCCACCGGCAAACGGCACAAAGCTTTACCTGAATTTTGACGGGAACTCGGACGCCCACGTCAGTCCGTTCGAGTCGACGACGGGCAACCGGAACCAGGACATTCAGGAAATTCTGTTCCGGACGTCGGAAATGTTTGCTCCGTTCGACGTGGAGGTGTACCGCATCTCGGGCAACGGAGCCCAGGCGTATTCTGGCGGTCATACGACGATCTTCATCGGCGACAAACTCGGCAACTCGAATTTCTACGACGAACCGGCTGGCCAAACGGTCATCAACTCGACCCGAGCTTACGCCCAGATCGACTATCCGTCGCCATCGCGTGGATTCAACCACGTGCCCAATAGTGATCCGTACAACGTTGGCTACGTCGACCCGATTGGGTGGCTGTCCTCGTCGGCGAACGGGTGGGCGATTGAAGACTTGAACCAGTGGGATAACTATAAGATCGCTCGCGCCGTCGCTCACGAGGCCGGACATACTTACGGGTTGGCCCACGTCTTGACGGGCGGGACGGCAGAGGTCATGAGTTATGACGCGATCAACACACGGTTCAAGAACCAGACGTTCGACGTCACGACGCTCAATAACGGAGCTGATGGAGTCGCCCCGGCTCCGTCGCTTCAACCGATGTGGTACTACTTGCACCCCACGGGTGCCGGTCCTTACGCCGTCGTCCCAACGCTGGTGAATCTTCAGAACTCGTATACGTATTTGCAAGCCGCTCTCGGCTCGCGGCCCACGGACCTGGCGAACGTGGCTCACTCGGGCAACGTGGATGCGGCGTACGTCGATGGATGGCAAACGAGCCTTGACGTGGGCGAGTACACGATCGGGACGATTGGTCGACACGGCGATTACGACGTCTTCGACTTCTCGCCCGCTGGCAATCAATGGGTCCGGGTCGAGGCCGACGAGATGTACAGCGATGACGTCGACCTGGTCGTGATGATTTACGACGGCCAACAGTTGGTGGCGTTCGATGACGACGGCGGCGGCGGGACCGACAGCACGGTGATTTTCCACGCCCAGGCCGGCAAGGATTATAAGATCGTCGTCGGGTCGTGGAACGGGCAGGACCTCGGCAACTACGAACTGACGCTCGGCTTGCACGAGTTCGAAGTGAATCCGGTTGTGGGGGATGGACCGGGCGGATTCCAGGGGACCACGCGAAACACCGGTCCGTTTGCCGTCCAGGGACTCTATGTGCCGCTCACGCAGTCCAGCCAGATTCTTGGTTCCACGAAGACCCAGGATTCCCAAACGATGGAACTGGCATCGGCGCAACAGACTGACGATCCCTTCGCCTACGATCTTGACGAGGAGCTTCTGTCCCGCTCGTCGTTGGAGAGCCTGACTTCGAACAAGGGTGAGGACTCCGACCTTGAGGAACTTGCCTTTTGGATTGGGGAAGCAGATCGGGAAGCGTCAGACTCTCTTGCGTCTCGCAGATAGTGAGGCTTCGGATTGGTCATAAGGAATAGTAAAGGCCGAAGAATGACAACAATCATTCTTCGGCCTTTTTCTTTTTCGCGAGAAACTGATGTGTGCGACAAATTCGAAGGACCTGGATGCGACCGGTTGTGTGTTGGCGTATCGTGGCCAAAACCGGATCGAGAATTGACGCCGATGTATCTCTCGAAGGACGTGCGGATAACTGGGGTGGTGGTGTTGATTTAGCGCAAGAGCGATTACACCCGCTTGGCTGAACTTTCCGGTCACTCCACCACAAACAACACAAACCCAAGAATCAAAAAACGATCAGCAAATAACTTGCCGCTAACTTCCAAAATCTAGCCCGAACGGCAAGTTCTTCCCTCATGTCTTTCTGTTCCCTGTTCCCTATTTTAGTTCGATATTTACCATTTCCCGATATCCAAGGTGGCTGTGCCCAGGCATAGAATGGGACCAAGATCACAGGATGGGGGATTGAAGTTTCAGGTTTTGCTGTTGGCATCGAGTTTGCAACGAAAAATTTACGGGCTGCTATTCCACTAACATTTCAGACATCGAAGGAGAGATGCATGTTGACAGAAAATTTGTGGGAAGTGAATGATCGAGTTTGGGCCAAGTATTCGGACAACTTTTGGTATCCGGCGACCATCACGGACGTTCGGGATGGCGAAGTACACGCCAACTTCGACGACGAAACCGAGGACTGGGTGTCTGTCGAGCACGTCAAGCAACTCGGTCTCTACGTCGGAATGCCGATCGAGTGCAAGTTCAAAGACGGTGAGTTTTACGCCGGGACGTTGGCCGAGGTGAACGGGAACTCCATCGTGGTCGATTATGACGATGGAGACAACGAAACGACGAACGTCAAACGCCTCCGCGCCAAACTCTCCGACAACGGACAACCGTGGGAAGTCGGGCAACGCGTCTGGGCACATTATAGCTCAAACGACTCGTGGTACGTGGGTCGTGTCCAGGATTTCGACGAGGATTCGGATAAAGTCGATATCCTCTTCGACGATGGAGACGAGACTACCGTGAAGCCGCATCAAGTCGCTGTTTTCAAGTTGGCCGACGGGCAAACCGTGTTGGCCCCCAACGAATCGCAAGAGTACGAAACGGCGACCGTCGTGGGGATGTCGGACGAAGACGTCCAAGTCGAATTCGAGAACGGCAACGTCGAATGGGTGCCGCTCGGAAAAGTGACTCGATTTGTTGAGTGAGTTTTTGGGAAAGGATGACCAGACAAACGGGGATTGCAAATATAGATTTTGGAAGCGCGAGGACGGAGACGACGAAGGACGAAGTATTCATCATTCGTTGCCTCGGTCCTGGCGCCCACCTCACTTTTGTTTCAGATAAACACGGCGATTCAAGATCAACCCTTCGCGACCACGGAAGACGGGGGTCGCCGACCACATCGTTCCGTTGTTGTGGTAGAACGTGAGTTTCTTACCTTGGATCTTGATCAGTCCAAACGTTTGGCTCGTGCGGACTGGATTGACTCCGTCCGGAATGTTATCGAAGTTAATTATCGTTGTCTGCTTGTCGACGAACAATCCGTTGGGATAGATGGTCAACTCGTTTTGGCCGGATGCGCCTTGTCCGGGTTTGAAGACCTTGCCGTTCGCCCCTTGGTGAAAACTCCAAGCTCCAACGAGACGACGATCGATCGCTGATTTCTGAAACGAAACACTTCGGATCAAAAGATCAAACGCTTTTGCGAAACGTTTGTCTCCCTGCTCGGTACTCGTCCAGTGAATGGCCACCAAGTCATCTTTGCTGCGGAGGTAAGCCATTTTGATAACGAGGATATTTCCACGAACTGAGCCAACATAATGTCGAACTTGGGCCGTGAGTCCTTTTTTGGTTTGCACGTTCTCTTTGCGAACGAGTTTCAAATTCGGGACCATGGCCTGGAACACTTTCGCTTCCTGCCGATAGAGGGCCTTGAGTTCTGTGTCCTTGACGTTGCCTATCGTCACACGCAAACGCAATTCACGTGTGTCACCATTCGGGGCCGTTTCATACATCAATATTTTCTTCCCGGAGTAGACCAGCTTTGTCGGCCAACCTTCGAATAAGGCAATCGTCCCGCCGGGGTATTGGGCGAGTTTCTGGACAAGTGCGTTCTTCGGAGGTTGGTTGCTGTTATCGGAGGACGTTTGAGATTGGGCTGTCGTCAGGGGAAAGCAACAAAGCCAAACCGCCAGGCTACTCAGAGTTATGAGCGTCCATATGCCCCGGTTATCTGTTTTCATGTTTCTGCAAAACGTCATGAAATGTTGCAAAATCAGTCTCCTGTACTTTCGATCACTCTAACGGTTCGGAGCGTAATTGATTATGGGAGCGTCGGAATGTGTACGACGCATAGTTACTCCGAAGCACCAACTCGCTGTCGTTAGCTTTTTCGATCTGATACGCGGTCGTAGAATTCCTGGCTCGCTTCGACTGATAATCGGAACGTTCCGTTGTGATGTAGACGGTATTGTTTCGGATTTCGTATTTCCCGTGTCGTCGCTGGGCGAGGAAGTCTTTCACCTCGATTCCAACTACCCAATCCCCGTTGGGATGAAACTGCCAGAACTCGCCCGAATTTGGCGAACGTTGGCGCCACGTTGTTCCTGCGAGAGAAATCTGTTTTGGGTGGACGATCTCCTTGTTGCCTTCCTTCCCAGAGCCATCTTTGGTTTCGTATGCGCTCGATGGCTTTGGCGACGATTCAAGAGGGATGGCTCCCTTCGCCCGTCCCTCATCGGACATCATGGATATCACAACCTTCACCAACAACAACGCGATTGTTCCGATCAAACTCATGCCACCATAGCGCACCAACTTTTTCTTGAACCCAGAGTTCGGTTTTTCGGAAGGTCCTTCTGTTTGCGACGAGACGACTTGGGCCGTGGGAACCGGTTGCGATCCGGAAGTGGACTGAGCGACCTGCGCCACGACAACAGGTCGAACTTCTCGGCGATCGC
>CAYYUU010000638.1:0-5126 GCA_964474955.1 uncultured Alcaligenaceae bacterium
GCGTTTTTTGCTGGGTTCGCCTATAGCGATGACTTGCCACTCACCAAACTCGACCATCAGCTGATGTACGTACGCAAGTTGAAAGCGTGGAAGGAAAAGACGACAAAGATTCGCGAACAAATCGCCAAGATCGAGGCACCCTACCGAAAACGAATGGAGCGGGCGAACAAGGCCAAGTTCCTCAAGGAATTTCAGGCCGTTTATGACATGCCATCGGAAAAACGAACGCCACTCCAGCAGCAACTCGCTGTCATGATCGCCAAGCAAGTCGTTGCGGATCGCAACCGATTGACTCGGTCCTTGAAAAAGGCCGACAAGGCGAAGTGGAACAAGTTGCAGGCCGAGTTGAAGAAATTTGACAAGTACAAGCCGCGCCCGATGCCCATGTCCATGGGCATCACCGACATCGGCCCGAAGGCCGCACAAATGCACATTCTGCAAGGCGGCGACCACAAAAGACCGGGCAAAGAAGTATCTCCCGGATTCATCGAATCACTCGACAAGAGCGAACCCAAGATCGTTCCGCCGAAGCACATCGAGACGACTGGACGCCGAGCGGCCCTGGCGAAATGGCTCTCCGATCCGAAAAACCATATGACGCCTCGCGTCACGGTGAACCGTCTATGGCAACACCACTTTGGTCGCGGCATCATCGGCACGCCAAGCGACTTCGGCAAGCAAGGCGACTACCCAACGCATCCAGAATTGCTCAACTGGCTCGCCACGGAATTCGTCGCCACGGGATGGAGCCTCAAGAAGATGCACCGGCTCATGGTCACGTCGAACACCTATCGTCAATCGTCACGAAGCAACCCGAAGGGCCACAAGATCGACCCGCAGAACAGCTACTTTTGGCGAATGAATCGGCGTCGTCTCGAAGGGGAAGCTCTTCGCGACACGATGTTGCTCGTCGCCGGAAAGCTCAACTTCAAGATGGGCGGACCGAGCGTGAAGCCCACTTTGCCCAAGGGCGTGACAGGATGGCGTCCGACGAAAAGCGTGAGCGAACGAAACCGCCGCAGCATTTATGTCGTGCTGATGCGAAACCTTCGCTACCCGCTCTTCAAGTTATTCGACGCACCCGACAGTAACGAAAGTTGTGCTCGTCGGCACGTTTCGACCAACTCGCCGCAAGCGTTGCTCATGTTGAATGGCCAGTTCACTTTGAACACGGCAAAGGACTTCGCAGGGCGTGTCCTTCGTGAGACGAAGGGCGAACCCGACGCCGTCGTCAAACACATTTACGAGTTGGCGATAGGTCGCCTTCCCGACGCCACAGAACTCGAATTGATGACGGGCTTTCTCGACCAACAAACGTCGGTCATTCGGGAACGACTCCGCAAGAAAGAAAAGGCCGCGATGCCGACGGAGATCCCTGAAAACGTCGAACCGGCATTCGCCGGCGCGGTCGTCGAACTATGCCACGTAGCCTTTAATTTGAATGAGTTTTTGTACGTGGATTAACACGATTTTTGTTTTGGTTTTGTTTTGTTTTGGAGTGCGGCAACTCGCTGCCGCTTTGGTATTTTCTTTTTCCTCGCTTGCGCTTCGGGTTGGTGTGTTTTGGAGTGCGGCGGCTCGACGCCGCTTTGGTAGTTTTGTTTTTGTTTTTGTTTTGGAGTGCGGTAGCGAGCTGCCGCTTCGGTAGTTTTTTTCTTTGTCTCTCGCTGCACCGCAGTCCAGAACCACGACCACTCAACCTTCCAATCTCGATCAACAAATATCTCACGGATACCCACCATGACTCTCGAAACAACTCCTCAGCCTCACATTCCTCGCATCAACTCGCGTCGTGATTTTCTGTTCAAAATGGGCGCGGGTTTTGGCGGGCTCGCCCTCGCAGCGATGCTCCAACAAGACGGAGTCATCGGCTCGGAAAATGCACCCATCGAAGGCAATCCGTTGGCTCCGAAACCGACGCACTTCCGACCAAGAGCCAAGTCGGTGATCTTCCTCTTCATGGAAGGCGGGCCGAGCCACATTGACACGTTCGACCCGAAGCCAACGCTCAACCGTCTTGACGGCCAACGACTGCCCGACACGGTCCAACGAGTCATTACGCCGATGGGCGTTGGGAATGCCAAGTTGCTCGGCAGTCGGCGCAAATGGCGACAACACGGTCAGGCCGGAACGTGGGTGAGCGATTGGTTGCCACACACGGCGAAACACGTTGACGACATCGCTGTCATTCGTTCTTGTTGGGCGAATGGTTTGAACCACGTCGGCTCCGTGTGTCAGAT
The DNA here is from genome assembly GCA_964474955.1 of uncultured Alcaligenaceae bacterium. Lineage (GTDB taxonomy): Bacteria > Planctomycetota > Planctomycetia > Gemmatales > Gemmataceae > CAYRFQ01. The sequence continues at coordinate 2,241 of CAYYUU010000638.1, forward strand.
GAACACCGGATCGATCTTGGCGGGCCGACCAAGTCTTGGCTCCTGGGTAATCTATGGGCTCGGGAGCGTCAATCAGAACTTGCCGGGTTTCGTCGTGTTGAACGACAGCAACGGCACGGTCGCTGGTGGGGCACGGAACTGGGGAACCGGTTACATGCCCGCAACATTTCAGGGCACGCAATTTCGAAGCAGCGGTGCTCCGGTCTTGAACTTGAATCCGCCTCGTGAGATAGCAGGACGACAACAACGTAATCGACTCGACTTGTTAAACGCCCTCAACCGACGTCACCGCGATGCTCGCCCGAATGACAGTGAGTTGACGGCGAGAATCGCCTCTTACGAACTCGCCTACCGAATGCAATCGGCAGCGCCCGACGTGGTCGACCTCTCTCGCGAATCCGCACAAACGAAGGAAGCTTACGGATTAAATGATCGCGAGTGTCGCGAATACGGCCACAGATGTTTGTTGGCTCGCCGGCTCGTCGAGCGTGGCGTGCGGTTCGTCCAAGTCTACTGCGGAACGGGCAGCAAGTGGGACGCCCACAGCGGACTCGAACGAAATCATACTCAGATGTGCAAACGCTGTGACCAACCGACGGCGGCGTTACTCCAAGACCTCAAACAACGCGGACTGCTCGAAGACACACTCGTGATTTGGGGCGGCGAATTCGGACGCACTCCGATGACCGAAGGACGCGACGGACGCGACCACAACCCCTATGGCTTTACGATGTGGATGGCTGGCGGCGGCATAAAGCCCGGTGTCGTTTACGGCACGACCGACGAATTCGGTCTCCACGCCGTCGAAGGCCGAGCCCACGTCCACGACCTTCACGCAACCATTCTCGACGTGCTCGGATTCAACCACGAGCATCTCACGTTCTTCCACAACGGCCGCGAACAACGACTCACCGACGTCGCCGGTCACGTCATTCGAGACATTCTTGCATAGCACTCGAATCTGGGGAGGCCGGATCGTCTCCCCTTTTTTTACACTTCCGGTACACAAGGAGGTTCCGATGTACCGCACTGCAATCCTTGCCCTCGGATTCTGTTTCCTGCTTATTGGTTCGACTCCGGCCCAAGAGCAACAATCCAAGAAACCAAATCCGGCCAAGAAAAAGTCGGACCAGGCGAACCGACGCGGAACACGCATCGCCTTCGTCAACATGGACATCGTTTTGAAGCGTTACAAGAAAGTTCAGTTCTTTAAAGACGAACTTCGGAACGTGGCCGAGCCCTACAGAAAGAAAGTCAAAAAGTTCGAAGAGTATAACAAACGCTGGAAAGAGATTGAGGACGACAACGAAGACATCACCGACAAAAAACGCGTAGAGGCACACAAACAAGCCGTTCTCTGGAAACGCAAGATTGAAGACCTCACCAACGAGGCCAACAAGAAGATCATGGATTTGGGGCAGTACAACCTGATTGCCTTGTACAAAGAATTGGAAGAGGTCACCAAACAGGTCGCGAAAAAAAAAGGATATGACTTGGTCCTGCACCACTTCAATCCGGTGGACAAGAGACAACGATATAGTTGGGCGAACCTGGATCGAATCCTGAACCGACCAATGCAGGCGGGATCGGTTTCGGTCTTATACGTTTCTCCACGAGTGGATATCTCGCAGGAAGTCCTTCGGATTCTCAACGAACGTTACGCCAAGGAACAGAAGGCCAAGGAGCTATCGAAGGAGATTAGCACAAGGGAGTAATTAAGTCGGAGAACCACTCGAAACGGCGAAGAAATGACTGTTCGCGTTTTCGCTCGTTGCACGGCAGAGCCGTGCAATTTACAAACTGAAAAAACGGCCACTCATTTCTTCGCCGTTCCAAGGGTGCGGCGACAAGCTACTTCTTATCCTTCAAAAATACCCGCGTTCCAATCTTCCGTAGCGTCTTCACTTGTTCGTTGAGAGCTTTCTTAATCAGCGGATTCCCTTCCAAATACAACCGCAGGAACGGCGCAAAACGCATATCACCTTTCGCGTCTTTCTCACAAGCCTGAACGAGCGGGGCAAGATCTTGAATTTTGTTATGCTTGAGCATCAACAGCCGAATCTCTTTGAGGTTTGCCAACGGCTTGATGTCGCTGATATTGTTATTGTCGAGCCCGAGGAGACTCAGCCCGTCTAACTTCGCGATCGGTCCGATGTCCGATGTGTTATTATGACTCAACGAGAGAGAACTCAGTCGCTTCAGGTTCGTCAGGGGAGACAGGTCACTGATCTTGTTGTGATCTGCGTAGAGCGCCGAAAGGCGTTCGAGCTTGGCAAGCGGTGCAACGCTCTTGACCTTGTTGCGAGTGATTTCCAGGTATTGCAACGCCTTCAAATCCTTCAGCGGTCCAAGGTCTTCGATCTGATTCTTTGCCAGGTCGAGGAACTGTAATTGCGTCAAGTTTTTCAGCGGCGACAGGTCCTTGATTTGGTTGCTGGCCGCTTTAAACGACTTCAAATTGGGACATTTCTCAAGCCCGGTCAGGTCCTTAATTTTCTTGTCGTTCGCGTCCAGAATATGCACGTTGGCCAAGTTCTTGTCCGACAACGCGCCCTTACTGTGCCGCAACACATGCTTGACCGCCGCTTCCAAATTCTTGTCCTTGAATGGAGATTTCGCGGCGGGCTGTTTTTGTTTTGGCTTCTTCCCCTTTCCTTTCTTTCCTTTCTGGACGCCCTCTGCCGACACCAACGGGAACACCAACGCAATCAATATCCCCGCAAACAACACACTTCGCATGACGAAATTCTCCTTTGCATCAACTCGAATTTTGTTTTCGTGAAGTAGGGTCTTTTAGGCTAACGTGAACGAAGGCGGTTGAGAAGGATTTATTGAGACCAGCGGAACTAACGTCACCCATCTTTCTTCGGACGTTGTCCCAAGCGC
>CAYYUU010000639.1:0-5106 GCA_964474955.1 uncultured Alcaligenaceae bacterium
AGTCAATATCGAGCACAGATTCCGAATCTCAACCTGCCGAGCCCTCTTACTCGGGGGGCATCCGAATCACCACTCTCGCCATCGTGATCTTGCCCTTTTTGGGTTTGGTGGCGTCGGTGATATTCTTCTGGGGATGGGGCCTGAGTTGGGTGGAACTCTCCCTGTTCGCGGGAATGTACTTGCTCACCGGCTTGGGCATTACGGTGGGTTTTCACCGTTTGTTTACTCATAATTCGTTTGAGACGAATCCGGTCGTGAAATGCACACTGGGTATCCTTGGAAGCATGGCCGTGCAAGGGCCATTGTTCATGTGGGTGGCGTTCCATCGCCGTCACCACCAATACAGCGACCAAAACGACGACCCCCATTCGCCACACCATCACGGTGAAGGCGTCTTGGGAGTGATTCGCGGTGCCTGGCACGCCCACGTTGGCTGGATGTTCCAAAGCCCACCAAACTTATCCCACTACATCAAAGATCTCCACCAAAGCAAAACACTTCGCGTCGTGAGTAACCTTTTTCCGGTGTGGGTGTTGTTGGGCCTTTTGATTCCGACCGTTCTAGGATATTTGCTCTGGGGAGGATGGATGGGAGCGGTTTTGGGATTGACGTGGGGCGGACTCGTGCGGATTTTCTTCGTCCACCATGTGACGTGGAGTGTCAATTCACTCTGTCACTTGTGGGGCGAAAAGCCGTTTCCCTCGCGAGACGAGAGCCGCAACAACATTGTGGTCGGGATTCTCGCACTGGGGGAAGGCTGGCACAACAACCATCACGCATTTCCGACTTCGGCCCAGCACGGATTCCACTGGTGGCAGATCGATGTGAGTTATTGGGTGATACGATTGTTGGCCATTCTGCGGCTCGCTTGGAACGTGAAGCTACCAGTTCGGACCACGGCCACTGCATGACAGAAGACTCGGTTGCGCTAAAGAAAACACCCCCACACAAAGGCCGCGTTTCTCGAAAACTACCGAGAGCGCGGCTTTGCCATTGCCACTTTGCCTTGGGTGTTTACAATGAACCAAACTGGGGGCATGGACTAGAGAACCTTCTCCAATTGCATCCCCACACACCTTCCCAACAATCCAGTACGACTACCACGGACAGGTAGCTCAGTTGGTAGAGCACAGGATTGAAAATCCTGGTGTCGAGGGTTCGATTCCCTCCCTGTCCATTCCACAACGCCGATCTGTTCGAGGTCGGCTCTTTTTATGTAGCTCCAACCACATCTAAGAATTACGTCACTCAATCGTCCTCTGATATCTTCAATCTTGAGTAAATATCCTGCCAGGTGGTTCTACTGCTGCTACCAATAAGTTTTGCCATACAAAATAGGTTCAGTGCGGATGTCGAATAAGCCTGACGCGAGCGAAGGCACGGTTTGGATAGAAGCCTGAAGAGTCAGCGAAGGTGTTTCTTATCCTTCGATCGCGCTTCAGGCGTGTAGAAGGGATCTTTCGCTGTTGCCAATTTTGTTCGTCAACACTCATAAGGTTGTGTAATAAGTTGCATGGAGTTTTTGGACGTGTTTGGGATGCCTGAATCGTTGCCCATTGGCAGGTACATCAGGTCCGGATCAAGCGACGGAAGAACAACCCAAAGAAGGATGGTTCCCAGTGTATTGGTTCAGCGTGAATTGGAATTTGCCTTCACGGAAAATAAATACTTGTCCATTCCGTCGGTAGACGCGAGCCGCGTGTACCTTATATTATTTTTGGTCACTGGCTCCATCAAATTTCTCCATTCCTACCCAAAAATCTGGACATACATTTATTTCGCGTGCCTTGTCCCTAGAAATAAATGCGGCGTTACTTCCACTGGTCTGAATACGACTGACCCACGAAGGATTTCCAAAGGGCCCGACTGAGATGACAGACCACATCGAAAAACAAGTCCTCGTGGTTCCCACGCAGGTATTTCGCGAACTTGGCGTCTTTCATGGTTTCTCGCCCGAACCCGACAAGTACCTCTCAAAGCTGCTCGATCCGCGACACTTGCGGTTCATCCCGCGAGTCGCCGCGGAAACCGATCCGAATTACAAGCAGCTGATCCCCTACGTCGTGTTCCGCCACGAAGGAAACATTTTCCATTACTTGCGAGGCACGAAGGCGACCGAAACTCGGCTCCAGGCACTCCGCTCGGTCGGCGTTGGTGGGCACATCGAACCCGAAGATGCAGGGCAATCCGACGACCTCTATCGGTGCGGCATGATGCGAGAGGTGCAAGAAGAAGTATTCCTTGAGGCCGATTTCGAAGAACGATGTCTCGGCCTGATCAACGACGATTCGAATTCCGTTGGGCAAGTCCATCTCGGCATCGTCCACCTCTTCGAGCTCCAAGAACCGAATGTCCGCCCTCGCGAAGACGTCTTGACCGAGGCGGGATTCTCTCCGTTGCCTGATTTAGAACAACTCAAGGCAGAATTCGAAACGTGGTCGCAGTTTTTGCTGACTCCTGAAGTTCTCGGAATACGCTGATCCTACACGAAACAGAAAGTCGAACGTCTATGTCCTCCGAAACATCTCTTACCGAACCATTGCTGCAAGAACTCGCCAGTCATGCCCTCAATGCGGACGGTCGGCCGGAATGGCCAGCAGACTCGTGGGCAATCGTCCGGGCGACGGACGCCCTCCGTTGGTCCATCCCGAAGGAATACGGGGGACTCGGTTACGGCTCTCGCCAGTTGCTCGAGGCCTATGAGGGCCTCTCGAGTGCATGCTTGACGACTTGTTTCATACTTACACAACGCGACGGAGCATGTCGGCGGTTGATGGCGTCGGGCAATACGCCCCATCGGGGCTTGCTCAAAAAACTTGCTGCAGGAGAGTCATTCGCGACGGTCGGGCTCTCTCAACTGACGACGTCGCGACAACACGGACGGCCTGTTTTTTCGGCCCGAGAAGACGGCAACGACATCGTTTTGGAAGGGACCATTCCTTGGGTGACGGCCGCGAGTCGTGCCGATTATATTGTGGTCGGGGCGACGCTTCGCGACGACACCCGTCAGGTCCTCGTCCTCTTGCCCACAGACACACCGGGCGTTCGCGTGGGTACGCCCATGTCTTTGATGGCTCTCCAGGGTTCGTTGACCACAGAGGTCGAGTGCGACAACGTTCGATTAGATCCGTCTTGGCTTTTGGCCGGTCCCGAAGAACAAGTCATGCAGGGAAAACGCGGTGGGGCTGGAGGTCTACAAACGTCAGCGCTGGGGATTGGTCTCGCGAAAGGATGCATTCGATATTTGCAAAACCAGGCCCGACAACGCGAAGGCTTGCGACCCGGTGCAGAACGGCTCGAACAAACCTATCGGGAGCTTCGCGACGAATTGCATACGCTCGCGAACGCCCAAGATGAGGGCCACGAAAAGCCTGATCCGAACATCATGACGCGACTTCGGGCAAGAGCTAATCAACTCGCGGTCCAATCGGCCCAGGCTTCGCTCATCGCAGCCAAGGGTGCCGGATTCGTCCGCGACCACATGGCTCAAATGTGGGTTCGGCAAGCAATGTTCTTTCTCGTTTGGTCGTGCCCGTGGCCAGCCGCTTCCGCGACGCTCGATTATTTGACGTTCACACCCGATCGAGAGTGCGAGTGAGTGGTTTGTTGTGACCGGTTTCGGCTGTCAACAAGAGCCGAGATTGCTATACCGAAGGTGTGAGAACGTTCGTTCCGATTGCGGAGAAACAGTCGTGGGCACAGTCGGAACAAGAAATGTATGTTTGTCCGGATTGTCTGTTTTCGTCGTACGTACACGCGAGCCGCGTATCCCTACGAACCGGACAAACATACATTTCTTGTTCCGACTGTGCCTGCTCCACTCCGCACTCGGCCAGAAAAGTAAAAGGAAAGAGAGATAACCGTGAGTCCTGATTCGACGAGTAACGATCCGATGAGACGCCGTAGCCTGTTGACGACCGAGGGAATGGGACGCGCCCCGAACCGAGCCATGCTTCGGGCCGTCGGATTTCACGACGACGATTTCAGCCGACCGATGGTTGGCGTTGCGTCGTTGTTCAGCGACATCACCCCCTGTAACGCCCACCTGGATCGTTTGGCCCGGAAGGCGTGCGAAGGCATTCGCGCCGCGGGTGGGGTGGGACAAATCTTCGGCGCCCCAACGGCTTCCGATGGGATCATGATGGGTCACCAGGGAATGAGGTACAGCCTCGTGTCGCGGGATGTCATCGCCGACAGTCTCGAAGTCGTCTCGGCTGGAATGAATCACGACGGCCTGTTGGCGATTGGTGGCTGCGACAAAAATATGCCGGGCTGCGTCATGGCGATGGCCCGGATGAACATTCCGAGCATCTTCGTTTATGGCGGCAGCATCTTGCCCGGCGTGGGACAGGCCGGAGACGCCATCGACATCGTCTCGATTTTCGAAGCCGTGGGCCAGTACCAAGCCGGCAAGCTCGACAAACAAGGCGTCCACAAAGTCGAATGCGAGGCGTGCCCGGGAGCCGGTTCGTGCGGCGGGATGTACACGGCCAATACCATGAGCAGCGCGATCGAAGCGATGGGTCTGTCACTGCCTTACGATGCCTCGAATCCCGCCGTCAGCGCGGCCAAGGAACGCGAGACGTTTCTGGCAGGAAAGGCCCTCTTGAACTTGATCGAGAAGAACATCCGGCCGCGCGATTTGATCACGCGGAAGTCACTCGAAAACGCCTACACGGTCGTGCTCGCGCTGGGTGGCTCGACCAATGCCGTCTTGCACTTGCTCGCGATTGCGTGGGAAGCCGAGGTCGAATGGACGTTGGATGATTTTGATCGCCTCGCCGAAAAGGTCCCCGACCTGGCCGACCTCAAGCCAGGCGGCGGGCAAGTCATGTTCGATCTGCACAAGGCCGGTGGAACGCCAGCCGTCATGCGGGCGTTGTTGGACGTGGGGTTACTGCATGGGGATTGTCCGACTTGCACAGGAAAGACGCTCGCCGAAAACCTCGAGGAGGTTCCGAGCATTTACGCCAAACAACAAACCGTCATCAAGCCGATGGACGCGCCCATGCACCCGTCCGGACACATCGGAATCTTGAAAGGAAACCTCGCTCCCAAAGGAGCCGTCGACACGATCGCCGGGCTCAAGAACTTCGAAATCAAGGG
>CAYYUU010000640.1:0-5105 GCA_964474955.1 uncultured Alcaligenaceae bacterium
AGAACAAATAATTTAAAACGACTCGCCAATTCTTTTTCGGATGGAAAATTCCGATGGCAAAGGCACCAAGGCCCCCAGGAGAAAATCCATATTTCACGCCGCTTCTGGACCTCGTGTTGAACCTCATCATGTTCTTCATGATCACCGCAAACTACGTCCAGGTAGACAAACTCAACCAAGAAATTACGCTCCCGATTACGCAATCTTCTCTTCCGGTCGAGAGTAGCGGGGAAGAGAAAATTTACCTAAGCATGGACGGCGACGGAAAACTGGTCGGAAAATGGGCCAAGTATAATGACCCCAAAGGAAAGACCAGTTGGGACAAACTGAAGCAAGAACTTGCGCGGACACGCAGGGAAATCCAGCTCCAGTATCAAGGCCGGGAGCCGAACATTATAGTGATTCTGCGGGCCGACCGAGAAGCCCGACACGGAGATGTCTACGGCTTGTTGGAAGCGTGCGCGTTTGTGGAATTCAAGAGCTGGCAGCTCCGCGTGAAGCAAAAGTAAATTGGTCGCTCGCTGGCCTGTCGGTGATTCACCTTTTGGGCGAACCACGGGAAGGCAACATATCGAGGACCGCCGACTATACCTCCTCGTTCTCTGAGTGGAGATCTTTCATGGCAGGAAAAGCCTATCACGGCGAACCTGAGTCACGAGAAGAGGTTCAAATGGACCTCATCATCACGCCGATGTTGGACATGGCGTTCCAGTTGTTGGCCTTCTTCGTCGTGACGTACAACCCGGCGGCGATCGAAGTCCATATCGACGGCAGGCTCCTTCCACCGGACAAGGCCGCCGTAAGCAACGACCAAGCCCCGCAAGACAAACCACCGGAACCAAAGCCAGACGTGGCCCCGACCGACGAAGAACCCAAGGTCGAAGAATTCATCACGGTGTACGTGAAATCGGGGACGGCCGCCGAAACGGTGAACGACGGAAAACCGACTCAGATTATCATCACCACAAAGCAACACCCCGATCCTCTCGACCCTTGGCAGAGATTCGAGATCGAGAATGACGAAACCGTCAATCTTGGCGGGAATCCCAGGGTCCAGCACTACGAACCGGCCATGCGAAAGCTGACCGAATTGCTTGTGGAAAAGAAGAAAGACCTGACGGGCATCGACTTCAATTTGAAACTGAAGTTGGACAAGGCTTTAAAGCATGCCCACGCCGTGCGAATTTGGGACGCCTGCCATGCCTCGGGGATGAAGAAGATCGGCTTCTTGCCGCCGAAGGATTGACGAACACAACGAGGGCTCGTGCACCGACCACGTCACACTTTTGGTCACGTTAACAGGAGAAAAACACGATGGCAACATTTCTGATTCGATGCGGAGCCTCGTTCGTGTTGTTCGTTCTCCTGATCTTGCAAGGGCCGATGCCGTCCGCCGCGCAAAGGAAGTCGGACGAATCCAAGTCCGCGCAAGCACAAAAGAAACAAGATGCCGAACAGAAGAAACCGAACGGGAAGGCACCGGACAAGAGGCAAGAATCTGAGAAAGCTCGCGGTTTGCGATTGCAGAGAAGTCTGGCTGTCGCGCAGATCATTGGGTTTCAAAAACCGTCCCAGATTCTTTCCGCCTCGGTTGGGACGCCAAAAACTCCAGGCTCTCGTGGGACGGAAGAATATTGGGATTTTTGGGCCGAGCCCTTCCTCCGCGCCGTTTCCGGAGTCCAACTCGTCGGGTTCCGCCAACCGCTACACATCTTGGCGGCTTACAACGGGACCTATAAAGATTTTCTCATCTGGGGAGTTCCCGAGCAGCCGGAGCCAAAAATTCCCTTCAAGGAACTCATCAAAGAAACGATCCCCGAACGAGGCACACGAGAATACTGGAAGTTTTGGAGTAAAAAAGAGAGGCGTGTTGCGGCACGACACGCACAGCTTCTGGGTCTGCGCGACCCGTTGTTTATTGTGGCGGCGAAGGCCGGAAGCTCCTATGCTCCCAACTTGACGCGCGAGTGGTTGTTGACGGGTGTCCAGGTCCGGGACGATATGCCCTTCCCACACAGGGGGAATCGGGACAAATTCAATAAAGCCGAGAAGAATGAAATCAAAGCTCTCGTCGAAGCTCTTACGAATGCCGCGTTCACTCCGGAAGAGAATTTTGCCCGCAGCGCCAAGGGTAACGAACATCTCAACTGGGGAGTAATTTTCGCCGCCCCGTCCAGCTATCGGGGAAAGGTGATACCGATGAAGGGTTCGCTGCGCCGGCTTCGAAAACTCCCGGCTCCGTATCAGCTAGTTCATCGTGGGATTCCGTTCGTGTACGAAGGTTGGGTGTTCACGGCCACGTACGGCTCCAATCCGTTGTGTGTCCTGTTCATCCGGCTGCCCGAAGGGGTCGCGATTGGCGAGAAGATCGAACACGAAGTGACGTTTAACGGCTACTTCTTCAAGCGATACAAATACTATTCTTCGAAAGGCTGGAAGCGAACGCTTCACTTTGTGGCCCCGACGTTCGAGACGAAGCCGAAGCCCGAAGACACGGGCTTGTCGGATTTGATCACCAAGGTGTTTGCGTTTTTGGCGTTCTTCGGCGTGATCACTGCGGTCGGTCTCGGAATCGTCCGCGTCTGGTATCTCATGCACGACGCGAAGGTCCGCAATCGAATCTCGAAGGCGAAAGAGAAGTTGGTGGATTCGCCGTTCGATGACCAACCCAGCGAGTCTCCCCCGATGGCAACCCGAGTGACGGCGGAAGAACCGAAAGCCGCTGAGAGCGAAGGGAATGGAGTCTCGGGGCATTCCACGTCTGTCACAGGCAATGCGACGGCAGAATCGCCGCCACGGTTTCAGTTTCCGGATGAGCAAGAGGAGAAGTAGGCGAGCAGAAAATGGAATCAGCCAAATCACATCGTTTCATGAAGTAGCCTTCATGACAGCCGGGTTCGCGTCCTGCAAGAAAAAGTTCCTCGCTCTTCGTGCATGAAGTATTTAACCTTTCATCGGCTCCGTCATGCTCCGCAATTCCAACGCTGCATTGAGTTCCGCCTCAGTCACGACATCGTCGCTATCTTTCTTCTTGAGTTGTCCGGCCTTCATTTTTTCCAGACACAGCGAGCGAACCGTTTTGCCTGTCTTGAAGGCTTCCTTGGCGATGTCGGCGGCAGCCATATAACCGATGAGCGGATTCAAACTGGTGACCATCGCGAGGCTCTCTTCGACTTGTCTTTCGCATTGCTCGCGGTTGGGTTCCATCTCGGCGGCGCAGAAGTCGACGAACGCGTTGGAGCAATTCGCAAGCAACTCGACGCTTTCGAGCATGACCGATCCCATCATCGGCATCATGATGTTGAGTTGGAAATTGCCGCCTGTGGCACCGGCGAATGCAACGCCCTGGTCGTTGCCGATGACGCGAGCGCAGACTTGCATCATGCTCTCGCACATGACCGGGTTGACCTTGCCGGGCATGATCGACGAACCGGGTTGGCGATCGGGCAAGATTACTTCGTAAAAGCCGCAGCGGGGGCCACAACTGAGCCAGCGGATGTTGTTCGACAAGTGGAACAACGTCGTGGCAATCGATCGGAGTTGACCCGAACACTCGACGAGACCGTCGCGGTTGGCGTTGGCTTCGATGTGGTTGGTGGCCTCGACGAAAGGGATGTTCGTTTCTTTCGCGAGGACTTCGGCGACCTTTTGGCCGAATTGCGGATGCGTGTTGATGCCGGTCCCGACGGCTGTGCCTCCGGCGGGAAGTTCGAGAATGGCGGCGAGGGCTTTCTTGGCTCGCTCGACGGAAAGCTCCAGTTGCCGACCGAAGCCAGAGAATTCCTGGCCGAGTCGAATCGGCGTTGCGTCGGCGAGATGCGTTCGACCGATCTTGATGATGTCGTCCCACTCCTTGGCCTTCTTTGCGAGCGTTTCCTGGAAGCGTTGGAGAGCGGGGATCAGCTCTTGTTGGATCGCCTGACCGACGGCGACATGAATGGCCGTGGGGAACATGTCGTTCGTCGATTGGCCCATGTTGACGTGGTCGTTCGGATGGATCGGCTTTTCGGATGCGAACCGGTCTCCGCCTTGGATTTCGATGGCGAGGTTGGCGATGACCTCGTTGGTGTTCATGTTCGACGACGTGCCCGAACCCGTCTGGTAGATGTCGATCGGAAATTCTTCATTGTGCTTCCCTTGAGCGACTTGGGCAGCGGCTTTCAAGATTGACTCGGCAATTTCAGGCTTGAGTTTTCCGAGATCGCGGTTGGCCGTCGCGGCAGCAATCTTCACGAGCCCCAACGCCTGAATCAACTTCCCCGGCAACGGTTGACCGGAGATAGGGAAGTTATCGACGGCCCGTTGAGTCTGGGCTCCGTAGTAGGCTTTGGCAGGGACTTGGACTTCGCCCATCGAATCTTTTTCGGTGCGGAATTCAACCATTGGAGTGCCTCGTAGGTTATATTGTTCGTGGATGATATTTGTCAGTGGTTGTTGACGATGTTAGCAAGATAGGACGGGAGCGACAACGGGCAGAAACTCCAGAGGCATCGGCAGGAGCGGGGGCTCAAGGCCACATCGGACGGTCTCAGTGGTCGTGCCAGAGAAGAGCGTTCATGGAATGGTGGAGTTTATAGCGACGGACTTCGATGGCGGTTGTGGGAAGATACTCTGGTGGGTCGTGATCACCATATCGCCAGGAGTAAACCCCTTCGAATCGCGATGTTTGTTCAGGCTCGTCTATCTTGAAAAACAAAATGACAGTTTTGATTGTCCCAAGATCGTAGAAGCATGGTTCCTCTTCCCAGAAAGGCTTGTGAGATGATTTCCAGCCATCGTTGAGCAATTGATTCTGCCGATGGGAAGAGTTCGACCATTCGGACATCAAGGACCTCGGTGATTATGTTCTTGGGTTATGCAGCTGCCCCTCAAGACATAAACTCTATATCTATTATATACCTCAATTCACCTTCAGTGAATTAAACACTAACCCAGTGAGTAGCTTGGGATAGAAATATGTTGATTTGGGTGGCATCTTTTCCAAGTTACTCGCGATCTCCTGGACGTGTTCCATGGATGCTGGTGGAATGAGTGCGGCGAGTTGACTTTGTTTATCAGCCATCGCTTCGTTGACCTCGCCCACGAGGTGGACGTATTTGCATTGG
>CAYYUU010000641.1:0-5102 GCA_964474955.1 uncultured Alcaligenaceae bacterium
AGAACTGGCCAAGCTCGCTCGCAAGAACGCCAAGAATGGACCACGCAGGCCAGCACGCATCCGCCTGAAAATCGACAACACGACCAAGAAGCCCGCAACGATCTATTGGCTTTCGGATCGAGGAAAGCCTAAAAAATATATCGTCGTGCAGCCGGAGAAATCGGCCACCCTGACCACTTTCCAGGGACACCGATGGCGGGCCGTAATTCCGGGGCAAAAGAAATCTCCCGAATTCACCGCGACGAACAAACAGACCGTTTGGACAATTCGCTGATATCCCATCTGCCACTCCTGAGGAGTTTATTTTGGGCTCTTTTCATATTCGTGAGAGCGAACACTCTGGAATCTGGGTCGTCACATACGAAGGCGAAATCGACTTGCAAACTCGCCGGAACGCCCTGCAAGAAGGTCTTCGGCTCGTCGACTCCCAGGTTGTCCGGGGGATCATTCTCGACTTCCGAGAAGCTACCATCGACATGACTATTGTGGACGCCTACTTCTTGGCAGGCGAAAAGCACAACGTCCCTTTACTCCGCAGAACGAAAATCGCCGTGCTCCACCAGGAAGACGAACAGTTTCATGATTTTTTCGCCCTGACTGGAGAGAACAGAGGATTAACCATCCGCAGGTTCTCCGATATCGAGTCGGCCTACGGCTGGTTCGCGGAAATGTAATTGCAAGAGTGCGATCCGATCGGGAACATCAACGTTGGGCTGTTGCCGCGGGTGCGTTCGGATAAACGAGTGTCGCCTTTTTCGAGTGTCGTCTTTCGCTCGTGTCGTCGGAACAATGAGTGTTGCATTGTTGGTGGCACGTCCCCGTGCAGCAGAAAGCCCAACGGAGCGAAAAAAGACATCGTGCGAAATACTCCTGACCGTGGAACCATCTGCATGACCTATTTGCAACGACTGACAACGAGACTGACCGAAGGGCTTTCGCGGGTCCCCGAATCATTTCGGAGGCGACAGGCAGAATACCTCCGCAACGAACAAAATGAAGATGGCGGGTTCTCTGGACGGGAGGGCGGTTCGGATCTTTACTACACAGGATTTGCGTTGCGGGGGCTCTCGGTCTTGGACGAACTGACCGAGGCGACCGCAGAGAAAGCCGGCCACTACTTGCAAACCAAATTGCACGAATCGGCTTCAGTGGTCGAGTTCTATTCGCTTCTCTATTCGTGTTTGCTCGTGCAGCTCGGTGGCGGAGGAGATGTGCTCGTGGAGAGTTCTGCGGATTGGCCCGACCGCGTTGCGGCCGTTCTGGAATCATTCCGAGCGCCCGATGGAGGCTACGGCAAGTCGCAAGGCGCGGCTTCGGGGAGTACCTACCACACCTTCCTCGTCGGGATGACTTATGAACTGCTCGGGCGACCGTTTCCCACTACTGATAAGGTCATCGAATTCGTCGAATCGCGTCAACGCGAAGACGGTGGTTTTGTCGAACTCAAGCCGATGCGCCGGAGCGGAACGAATCCGACAGCGGCAGCCATCGGAACAATGCAACTAATCCACGGCGACGCATTCGATCCCGACGAACATTCCGAAGTCGCAGACTTTCTCTCGGAACTTCAATCGATGGAAGGGGGCATCTGCGCCAACACTCGTATTCCGGTCGCGGACTTGCTCTCGACCTTTACGGCTGGATGGACACTCGAACAACTTGGCCAACTCGACACCATCAACACCGACGCAGCCCTCCGATACGCCAAGTCTCTCGAACATCCTGAAGGAGGTTTCAAGGGCGGCGTCTGGGATGGAAATATCGTGGATGATGAGCTTACACCAGACCAAGTGCGAGACGTGGAATATACTTTTTATGGGTTGGGAGTGTTGGCGTTGTTGGAAGCGTAGGACTGCACCCAATCAACACTCACGAAGCCCGGCTCCCCACACCCAATTTCTTCGCTTCGCCCATGGCCTCACGCACGCGAAAAAACGGCTCGGACAAATCGAGTTTCTTCGCGTCTCCGTCTAACAGCTCCTCGACAATTTCGGCGTCTTCCGGATAATCTCCGTGACAGTGCAAACTTTGTCGGACGTGGATCGTAGGACATGGTAGATCGGGATGTGGAGCAGGAGTTTGCTCGCCGAATCCCACGGCGACGCGTCTCGCCTGGGCAATCCAGATGACGGGCACGTCGAGCTTGTGCCGAAGATCCAAAGCCGCGGCCGTGTCCGTGACGACCATCCGAACCGGACAACCGGTTTTTTCGACGAGTGTTTTTCCGATCAGGTCGCCGCAGATGTACGGTTGCAACGTTTGGGCATACAAGATTTCTTGCACTTTGTTTGGTTGGACGGCGGTGCTCAGCCGGAATTCCAAAGGCCGTCCCCATTGGTTCGTCACGAGATACCCGCCGACGTAGCCTTTGGGATCTTGCTGGACCGTCAAGAAACCAACTGTAATCGCGCTGGCAGCAATTGTCGCACCCAAGATGACACCCTCTCCAAAAAACCGAATGCGGACTGGACACACCGCCGAATGGCGGAGGTTTGCTTCAACATAATTGATGCGGCATAGATAATAAATCGGGCAATTTGGGAAAGGACTTGACTGGTGTTCGTTGGACCCACTCCTCTTTCGTCAGCCAACCCGCCGACGCATCCGCGAAGGACGATCAGATTGCCTGGATTTCCCGTCTTGCCGGATGGACACCCATCCCCTGGTAAATTCTCTCCAACTCGCATAATCTATCACCTCCGCGTTTGGCTCGGCTAGTTACAATAAAAGAGAAACCTCAACGGCATTAGTTTGATCACGCCTTTTTGAACGAGATAGCGATATACATGGCCACCGACACAACAAAACTCTCCAAAGTGGAAACGTTCAAGGAAGAAGGGCGATATCTTCGCGGGACTCTCGCGGAGGAGTTGGCGAAGGACAGCGATCACTTCAGCAAGGGAGACTTGCAGCTTCTGAAGTTCCACGGGAGCTATCAGCAAGAAGATCGCGATGCGCGCGCGAAGCGACGCAAAGAAGGTCTCGGGAAATATCACATGTTCATGGTTCGGTGTAAAATCCCGGGCGGCGTGTTGACCGACAAACAATATCTCGCGATCGATGGCATCGCCCACAAGTACGCCAAGGGGACGATGCGTTTGACGTCTCGACAAAGTATCCAACTCCACTGGATCGTGAAGTCGGACCTGCGCGACACGATCAAAAGCATCAACGACGAGATGGTCAGCACGCTCGGCGCATGCGGCGACGTCAACCGAAACGTGATGGTTTCGCCCGCCCCGCTCGCCGACAAGGGCGTGCACGAACAACTCCAGGAACTCGGACGCGGTCTCGCCGAACACTTTGCGCCGAAGACTCAGGCGTATCATGAAATCTGGCTGAACGGCAAGAAGGTCGAAACCGACGACGAGAAGGAAACCGATGACGAGCCGATTTACGGCAAAGTCTATTTGCCCCGGAAATTCAAAGTCGGGATCGCTCTGCCGGACAACAACGTCATCGACATTTATTCGCAGGACCTCGGCCTCCTGGGAATCGTCGAAGGAGAGAAAATCGTCGGCTACAACATTCTCGTCGGGGGTGGGATGGGGCGAACCCCCGGCAAGGACGAAACGTTTCCGCAGATCAGCAAACCGATTTGCTACGTCCCGGCGAAGGACGTGAAGAACGCCGCCGAAGCCGTCATCAAGATTTTCCGCGACCACGGCAACCGCGAAAACCGTAAGCGGGCGAGGATCAAATATCTTGTACACGACTGGGGCGTCGAGAAGTTCCGCGAGGTGATGGCCGAGTACATGGGTCAGTCCGTCGCAGAGCCCAAGGACGCGGAAGTCACGGACTTCGATTTGTCGCTCGGATGGCATCCCCAAGGCGACGGAAAATATTGGTACGGCATCAGCATCGAGAACGGACGGATCAAAGACGAAGGCGACTTCCAGCTCATGTCGGCCTTGCGCAAGATCGTGCGGAAGCTCAAGCCCGAAGTGCGTCTGACGCCGATGCAAGACATCTTGCTCTGCAACCTCGATGCCGGGATGAAACCCGAGGTCGAGAAGATTCTCAAAAAGCATAATGTCCCAATTCCGACCAAACTCTCGAAAGTCCAAACCCACAGCATGGCGTGTCCGGCGATTCCAACTTGCGGTCTGGCGATTTCCGAATCCGAACGAGCACTGCCCGACTTGGTCGACGAGTTGGAAGCAGAACTCAAGATTCTCGGCCTCGATAAAGAAACGATCTCGCTGCGAATGACGGGCTGTCCGAATGGTTGCGTGCGGCCCTATCAAAGTGACATCGGGCTCGTCGGGCGCAGTGGGAACAAATACACGTTGCTCGTCGGTGGCCACACACTCGGACATCGCTTGAACTTCATTTTGCTCGATCTCGTGCCCATCGAAGAAGTCGTGCCGCTTCTGTCGCCGCTTCTCGCCGCATTCAAGGAAGGACGCAAGGACGGAGAGACGTTCGGCGACTACTGCCAGCGACTGGGTGTGGAACAACTCCACAAGCTCTTGGCCAAGGAACTCGACCAACTCAGCGAAGCCGAGCGCGAAAAACGAATTCCGGAAAACAGCGAACTCGCGCCGGAGTTTTCCCGAACGCCGTTACCGATGCTCTCTCCCGAGCCTCCTGCGACGGCACCTTCCAGTGCCCCGATCTCTTCCAACGGAACGAACCAAGCAAAACCTAAACCTGCGACACAACCGTCGAAGGTAACATCAACAAGCACCAGTGAGGCCACAACGCCATTCATGGAATCGGAAACATACTTTGTTGGCGAGTCCGGAGAAGAAATCCAGGACTACACCATCTATTACTCCGGGGACGGGACCGTGCGAGAGACGGTGGTTTATTTCTACGCTGGCGGACGCGCGAGCGAAAGCGAGCCCGACCAGCCAATCGTCCGCACGGAATCGTATGTGGGACTCGTCGATCCGAAGGACCTTGGGAAGGCGCGGAAGATGAATGTCATTCATCACGTTGGCGAGCCTGGGCACGAACGCAAAGATAAATGCGTCGAGTACGGCAAAAACGGGACAGTCAAACGGACGATTGTTTATCTCTACGAAGACGGCAAACGAGCAAGAGAGATTCCTTCGGCAGCTCCGGTGCGCCGGCAGAAGGTGTATTTGGGAGAGATG
>CAYYUU010000642.1:0-5086 GCA_964474955.1 uncultured Alcaligenaceae bacterium
ATTCTATGAGCGACTCTCCACACCACGGTTATCAAGGGGACCGCGGCGCGCATACGACCCGACCAACAATCCCTGGGTCCATGACAATCGCGTTCAGTCGCCAATCGGGATCACGGGGCGCGAGAATCGCGGCATTGGTCGGCGAGCAACTTGGTTGGCAAGTTTACACCCACGAACTCCTCGCGTACGGCTCGCAAGACGAGCAATTCTACGAGGAAATTTTCGAGGGCTTGACGCCAGCGGCTCGCAAATGGGTCGATGACGAACTCCGGCGTTCTCCGTTGGGCGACAAACTCGATACCGCGGGCTCTGCAGTCAACCTCGCCAGGATCATCTTGGCCCTCGGAGCCCAAGGGGATGTCATTCTCGTTGGTCGCGGTGCAGGATACTTACTACCTCGCCAAACTACTTTACACGTTCGCACGGTCGCTCCACTCGCCGACCGCATCGGTTACATGAGCCAATGGCTGCGACTCACGCACGAGGAAGCCGCCGAGCAAGTCCACGCTCGGGACCTGCGACGCGAAGGATTCATCCAGAATCAATTCGGCGTTTCTCCACACGACGCACACTTGTACGATCTCGTCATCAACACGAGTTCGATTGGCGAGGAGCTGTGTGCCGACTTGGTTGTGCAGGCTGCCAAGGGAAAGCTCACAACGATGCTCACGCCTCCCGAAGATGAGGGCTTGGTGGATTCGGGGTTCCTCGCTTGATATGATTGGGTGTGTCCCAAAACACCCTCGAACTTTGCCCGGGATCCCCATGTCGGCCATTTCGTTTGACCAGTTCCAAAAATCCGTCGAATCTGAGCGACCCATCGCAGCTTTAGTCTTGGGTTCTGGAATGGGAGAAGTCGTCTCCCGAATCGAACCCAAAGACGCTATTTCGTATTCCGAAATCCCAACTTTGCCCACGACTTCCGTGGAAGGCCACCGTGGGGAATTGCTACTCGGAGAATGGGGAAACAAACCCATCATCGTTTTCCAGGGAAGACTCCATCGCTACGAAGGGCACGATTGGGAAACAGTCGTCGAACCGGTGCGCATCGCTCATTCGTTCGACGTGAAATACCTCCTGGCCACGAACGCCTCCGGTGGCATTCGAGATTCTCTCGGTCCAGGGAGCCTTGTTGCCATTACCAACCACCTCTTTTGGGCCGAACCCGCGTTTTTCTCAAGGCTGGCTAAGGGAGAACATTTCCCGAATCCAAGTCCATATTCGGCTCACGTGCTCGACATCATCGCGAACGCCGCCGAAGAAACGAGCGCCGAACTCCAACAAGGAACTTATGCCGCCGTCACCGGACCAAGCTATGAAACTCGCTCGGAAATTCTAGGCATGAAAGCCATCGGCGCCGATGTCGTTGGGATGTCTACGGCGAAAGAAATCGAGACGGCTTGTGATCTGGGTTTGAAGTGCGGAGCGATTTCATGCGTGACCAATCGGGCTGCCGGGCTCAGTCATGGTCCAATTAATCATGGCGAAGTGCTGTTCACGGCAGCGGCGCAGACACAGCGGTTGGCGGTGTTGTTGGAGGCAGTTGTGCGAAGATTGGCGTGATAATGTTGGTTGGCGACGATGGAACGACGGATAACTGTGGGCTCGAAAACCTGAGGGAAGCCCTGTTTGGAAGAGGAGAGGCCATGCAGCCGAGGTGTTGCGTAATGTTGAGTTGGGTAGAGGAAATCCAAATCACGAATCAGGAAGATGTCGCTTCGCTTTGCGCTCGCCTTACCGAAATTCCGGTTTTCTGGGTTTACGTTTCCAGCGAAGAAAAAAACGGACGCAGAACTTTGGATGTCATTGTGGAGTCAGGTCGAGCGTTAGTTTCGTTCCTCGATTTGGACCGAGGCATTAAACTGGCCTCCCAGAATGATGCCTGCTATCAGCGAGGCACCACATCTCTCAGGAATGACGGTTACCCAGATTTACAACTTGACCAAATTGAGGTGCATTACCGCGACTTGATTTCACCAGAACCAGCAATCCGGATTCTTCGTCACTACTTACTGACCGGGGAACCAATTGATCTAGTTAATTGGCCACCTGATGACTGGTAAGAATGGGGCGAAAGCCACGTTGTGCCGGACCCAACACCTGGCGACAATATTCCATTTTGAAGTGGCCGACCATGAACTTTGGTCCGTAGTGCGACGCCTTTTTCGGCAACAGAAGTTCTGGCTCATGAAATGTTCCTGGACGATCAATCGAAAGGGTAAGCTTGTCCGTCCTTCTCGGGCCGGTTCCCGGCTCCAAAAAACCACCATGAGCGGGCATAAAAAAATCCTTTGTCCACGGGCTTAATACTACTCCGTTAAGTTGGACCCAAGATGAAAACGGGGATGATAAGATCAATACCGTAAGTGCTTGCTTACCAACTACTTAAGGCGAGACACTGTCCAAGAACCTCTGAAAACACCCTGTGTGTAAGTTGTTGTGTATCAACAACTTACCCGACTTAACGGAGTAGTATTAAGCCGCGTGGCTAAAATCTATCGCCGCTGCGCGACTCAAAACCAAAGCACAAAACGGACAAGCATTTTTTCCTCGTCCGAAGTCCCAAGTGGACAATTGTGATTTTCCCGTCTCCACTCAAGAACCCACTACCACCTCCACCGGTCCCTCCTTCGATTTTCCCTCACAGTCCCTTATCATTACGGAAGAGCTACTTTCGCCGACCAATCGGCCTTTTACTGATACCCGAGGTTGGTTATATTCCCTCAGGCAACGGGAACACGACAACATCTGTAAATCTCCATGAACAACTTGACTTACGAATTTGACGTGGTCGTCGTAGGTGCCGGACACGCCGGTACCGAAGCGGCCCTCGCGGCAGCCCGGATGGGACTCCGGACGGCCCTCTTGACCATGAGCGTGGACACGGTGGGAGCCATGAGTTGTAACCCCGCTATCGGTGGCGTCGCCAAAGGACAGATCGTCCGGGAGGTCGATGCGCTCGGTGGCGAAATGGGAAAAGTTATCGACGAAACTGGACTCCAGTTCCGTATGCTCAACCGGACCAAAGGCCCGGCGATGCACTCCCCGCGGGCACAGGCCGACAAGAAACTCTACCAAAACTCCATGAAAAACCGCGTGGAGAGTCAGGAAGGTTTAACGCTTCGCCAAGAACTGGTAGAACGCATCGTCCTGGAAGATAACCCCGATTTCGATGGTCTTGCGAAAAAGCGTGTGGTTGGAGTTGTAACGCGAGGAAACATTCTGTATAAGACCTCGGCCTTGGTGCTGACGACGGGAACTTTCTTAAAAGCCCTAATGCACCTCGGCGAATCGAAAACGCAAGGTGGTCGGGCTGGTGACTCGTCGGCGGAAAATCTGAGTGACAGCCTGGCGTCAGCGGGATTCGAATTGGCCCGCTTCAAGACCGGGACGCCGTGTCGGATTAACGGACGAACCATCGACTTTTCGCAACTCGAACGACAACGGGGCGACAACGATCCTCGTCCGTTCAGCTTCGCCACCGAAAAACTGACGCAGCAACAACTGGACTGCCACATCACGTACACCAACGAAGCGGTGCACGAATTGATTCGCCAGAACCTCGACCGGGCACCGATGTACTCCGGGCAGATTTGTAGCACCGGTCCGCGATACTGTCCATCGATCGAAGACAAAGTCGTGCGTTTTGCGGACAAACCGCGACACCAAGTTTTTCTTGAGCCCGAAGGCTACACGACCCAGGAATATTACTGTAACGGAATCAGCACGAGTCTTCCCGCGGACGTCCAACACGGAATCCTGCGATTGATCCCGGGGCTCGAAAAGGCGGAGATCATGCGTTGGGGTTACGCAGTCGAATATGACTACGCTCCACCAACGCAACTCCATCCAACGCTCGAAACGAAGTACATCGATGGGTTGTATTTTGCGGGACAAATTAACGGGACGACTGGATACGAAGAGGCCGCGGCTCAAGGTTTGATCGCCGGCGCGAACGCCGCCTTAAAACTTCGCCGCGAACCTGGGCTGGTTTTAGATCGTAGCCAAGCCTACATTGGCGTCCTCGTCGACGACCTCGTAACCAAGGGAGTCGACGAACCGTATCGGATGTTCACGTCGCGGGCGGAGTATCGGCTCCTCCTTCGACACGATAACGCGGACAGGCGGTTGACACCGATCGGGCGAAGAATCGGGCTCATCAAGGACAAAGCGTGGGACCGCTATCAGGCAAAAGAAGAAACCATAACCCAACTGTCCACCTTCTTGAAATCAAACCGGCATGGGCAAGACACCTTGGAGAAATGGTTGAAACGGACCGAGGTCACCTGGGATCAAGTGTGCGAGATGGCTCCCCAGCTCCGCGAGTTCGAGTATCGCCAGGACGTCATCGAACAAGTCGTTCTGGAGGCAAAGTATTCTGGCTACATCGATCGGCAGACGGCACAAATCGAGCGGTTCCACAGGATGGAAAATCGAGGGATTCCGGCGAGTCTGGATTTCCAGGCAATCCCCCAACTGCGGGCCGAAGCCAAGGAAAAATTGACGCGGATTCGCCCCCAGAATTTGGGCCAGGCAAGTCGAATTAGTGGGATCAACCCAGCCGATTTGGCCGTAGTCCTGATGTACCTTGACAACCGAACACCGCAGCCCTCCGGCGACGCGAAGGGCTAATTTGGGCAATCTGTGCACACTCTCGAATAATGCGAAGCTTGCATACTATCTCGGAAATGTGAAGAGTTCCGGAATCCGAAAGGAATTCTTGATTTTCATCTAAGTTGTTTTAGGTTATAGACTTAAGACGAAGGTTTTGTTAGAAATGCGTTGACTTGGGGAATATGCAATGTATAATCAATACACTTGTTATGGCAAGCAAAATCGGTTCCAAATGCGGTGCCCACTCGCATTTCTTTGAACATCGATCTGACAACGCCGATTCTTCAAACATTTCTGCGAAGAAGCCTGTAGTCAGCCGCGACTTCGGACGGAGCAAGCCGCCGAGTTGGTTAGGCAAATGTGAAGTCGGTGGAACCGAAACCAAGTCTGGGGAAGGATTCACCACGGTAGGATCATGGATGATGGGTCCGCAACCTTGTTATGGGACAAGCCTTGTGGGCCAGGCTCTAGG
>CAYYUU010000643.1:0-5080 GCA_964474955.1 uncultured Alcaligenaceae bacterium
CAACAACAATAAGCGATACCAAAGACAGGCGTCTTTTCGGGGAGCGAAAGACAACACTCGCCGAAAGACGACACGTATTTATCCCATCACTCGGCGAAAGAATCTTTGGCTTTTCTGACTTTTGTAGGAGTAAAAAGCAACAACTCTTCTTTCTCCGAACGGCAGAAAAGCGAGGGACAATTGCATTGCCCCTCGCTTCGATCACACATTACTGGCTCACGGAAGCTCGTCCCAAGTCCGAACCGTTTTGGCCTTGCAGGGCTCTTTGGACTGCCTGACGAACTCGCGGATCTGCGTCCTTCTTCAGAGCATTTAGCGTCGAACTCATCTCGTCGACGCTAATTTGCATTCGCACCAAAGCGTTGACGCAAGCCGCGCGAACCGTCCCGGCCGGGTCTTTCTTGGCACCGGCCAGGAGAGCGTGGACGATCTCGGGGCTCCTTCGATGATCGTACTGGCTCAACGTCATCACGGCCATCTCCCGATCCGAAGGCGACAGAGCATCCTGGAGTTGGGCGAGGGATTGCCGCAGGCCCGGATTGATGGTCTGTGCAGGAGGCTGATAGCTGACCTGACGCACTCCATTCGGGTTCCCGTAGTTGGGCCGCGGATACACTGGCCGCTGGGGCGGTCGTTGATACGGGTAGGGGTACGGATGCGGATACCCCACCTGCGCGACACCCGGACGGGCCATCATGGGGTTCGGTGGCATCGGACCCGGATACTGTCGGGCAGCTGCCGTTGGAAATCCCGAATAATTCGGAGGAGGCATCCCAGGGCGCCGAAAATGTGGAGCCTGCGGAGGCATCTGGTATCGACCCGCCATCATCGGGTGGTGTGGAGGCATCTGGTGTCGGCCTGCCATCATCGGCGTGGGTGGAGGCATCCTGCGGTGCGCCATGACCGCTTGTGGTGCGTTTGCCATCTGTTGAGCCCAGTTTCGCGGGGCGAAGGCGTTGAGGTGCGCTGTCGGATTCGGTGCCTGTGGAATCGCCGGTGGTGGAGGCATCGGCGGATGGTTCGGTTTGGGCGTCGTGATCACCGGATAGGGGATGTACTGTGTCGGGAACCCGTTGCTGGCCTCAATCACACTGCGAGAACCAAGCGGGATGTACGGCTCTCTTGCGCTGCGTGAATTTTGAGAAACCTGCCGAACGTGTTGAGGAGGTTCCTCACATCCCGGCGGTGGGACCGCTTCGTCACACTTTTTCGGCAAACAAGTGAACTTCCTCTTGACGTTGCTGGAGAGCGAATCGACCGGGTCTTCCAACGGATCGACACAGGCTTTCTTCGGGCGAGCTGTCGAGAGGGGTTTGCGTGTCCTCTTTGGGAGCTTCGTGGTCTTGGACACTTCCGTTTTCGACTTCATCCCGAAGATCGAGCGGAATCCTTGGGTAACTCTCTCGCCGAACTTTGGCGACTCTTTCGTCTTTGGGGGGAACTGCCCTTTGGGCGGTTGCTCGGTCACAATCTGGGCGAGGGGTGGATTGTGACGGTCGTTCTGATCGGGAAGGACCAAGTGCTCGTGAGTCGGTTTGGGCTTGCGCTTCGCAAAGAGGCTCGGAAGGAACCGTTTGCCTTGTCGCGGTTTGATGCGTTGGTAATGGCCACCTGAGGAGACTGCTTGATAGGGTTGGTTTTCGTGTACATGGATGTGCTCGGTTGGAGCCGAGCGGAATCGTGGGAACGGCAAAATTCGGGCCCATCGGCGGGTGCTCGGGATCTCACAACAATCTTGGCATTCGGTGCACTCAGGCAAATGGCAAGTACAGTCACCCGGCACGCACCCGCACGCATTCTGCCCGAGATGTCCATTCGAAACGACCTCGCTGGTGAGCGGACCGCTTGGGGCGTAGGGCGATTGATTGACCGGCTGCGGGACGATCCGAGGCGACTCTTCTTCCGGTTGCGGCTGTGGTTCCTTCCCGGCTTTCTGTTCCTGGGCCATGACTGTAGCCGTTGGGACAGGGTCAAGCGGTATTGAGGTCCACTTTTCCTTTTTGTCCTTCTCGTTGGGGGAGTCCGTTTTTTCACCGGAAATGGGAACCAGGGTGGTCTTTTCTTCGTCGGCAGGGCGCCACTCTTTCTTCCGGATCGCGGCAAGTGTTCGCGGTGCCGGGTTGGTTTGAGGAGTCATCGCCGTCTCCGTCGGTGCTTTCGGAAGCTGGTGGACTTTCGCATTCGCTTGTGTCTCGACCTCAGGCGACGAGAGTGGTAAAGTCGCGCAAGCCGCCTTGCTCGAGATCACCTCTCGCGATTGGGACAGGACTTGCAACTTCCCGACACTTTCTTGTTTGGCAAGGTCCGCTTCCGTCACGCCTCGGGCTTGGGCGATCATCTTGACTTCGGACTTTGTTCCTCGGCCTTTGCCAACTGGGATCGTCCCTTCAGGACCGCCCTTGATTTTTGCCGTGAGGGCGAGAGTTTCTGTCCGCATCTGGAGTTGGTTCGCAGCTTGAGTGGGTCGCGATTGGTTGGCAGGATTGTCGATATCCCGAACCGGAATGGACTCAGTCCCCTGATCTGGAACGACTCTTGCGGTTCTTGAGGGGTTGTTGGTATGGTTGTTGATCCGAGCCATACGCCCCGTGAGGGGGGCTTCTTGGTATACTTCCTGTATAGCGGGATTGCTAGCGTTCGCTCCGCCGGAGTAAATGCTTGCTGGTGGAGCTGGCCAACCGGGGGGACAGGTCGTGCTGGTACCCCAGTGATACGTTTGGCGATCGAGGGTGTCATCGAACGGGTTGGATCCGGTGACGACAATGAGTTGTCCGTTCGTCAGGGACTTCACGAGACAACCGATTTTGTTGTCGGAAATTCGCCAGTGCCCGAGACATCGGCATTTTTCTACGACTCCGGTTTCATTGGCGACGAACAGAAATTGCCTGGATGTGTTGTCCCCGACGTTTGCGCTCGCCCTGGTCTCCGACACTCGCGCTGCGGGTGCCACGCCCGAACTGTACGGGGATGACTGGCTCCAAGCTAACCCCGTCGAGAGCAACATCACAACGAGGGCGCCTCTCCATCTTGAGCAGACCATGTATGTTCTCCTTAACTCACAAAGCAATGTGTTGCACAGGACATGAACTTTGCGACCAATCCATCGGCAAGGTTCTGCCACGTCCGCCAACACAGGGGCCCGCGGGACGCAACACCGCCATCTGAAAATTCCGGACCTCGATTCCTGACGAGAGCCCTCGACGTTCCAGAACCACTACACTCGTTGTGCTTAAAAATCCCTAGTTGTTTGCTCTCGTACTTCCATTCGATAAGTTCCCATGGAGAGAGCAGACGGCAGAGGTCTTCGTGATGACTGGGCAAAGGAATTAGTAGGCACACGGAGCGGGCCTACTAATTCTGCCGGCCAATCATCACGAGTCCTTTGAAGTTCCTGGAGTTATCCAGCCGAGAAAATCGGCGGCCCATAGTTCCGTCCTCTTGTGAACTTGAGAGCAACGGTTGTCGGACGAAGAAGACGGTCCTACAGGCCCGTTGGTCCGGCTGTCAACGGGAAGTCTGTTGCGTATTATCGGCGATGCCGGGTTTGCGAATTAATTTGATAGTGCAGGTGATGCATTTTGTGTCAGAAATATCATGGGCCGGAAGGAGCAGTCTCAGAGACGCAGCACGATGAAAATTCTTCTCAGCGCAGACGAACTTCAAACTCGGGTGAAAGAACTCGCGGGGGAAATCCAGCGAGACTACGGTAACTCCCCGGTCACAATTGTCGGGGTCCTCACAGGTTCTCTGATCTTCGTCGCGGACCTTGTCCGATTACTGAATATGCCAATTCGGATTGGATTTGTTCAAGCTTCGAGTTACCGGGGAGAAGTGACGAATCCGGGGGAATTGCGAATCCAGCCGGACCTCCTCCCCGACGTGAAAGGCAAAAACGTCCTGCTGATTGATGACATCTTGGACACGGGACGGACGTTGGAGCGGTTGCTTGCCCACATCCAACCGCTGGGGGTCCAGTCGTTGAAGGTCGGGGTCTTGTTGTGGAAGACGGCGCGAACGGTCGTGGATCTGAAGCCGGACTACGTTGGTTTTGAGATTCCCGATAAATTCGTTGTCGGGTATGGTTTGGACTACAACGACGAATATCGAAATCTCCCTTACGTGGCGGAGTTGCCCGAAGGGACGTGAATTTCAAAAGGTCTTGGTTCAGGGAGGAGCCTTGCCATGTCTCGCCACATCTTTGTTGTGCCACATCTTCGCTACTCGGGTCTGACAAGCCAAGTCCTCACGCTCGTCCACGAAATCGCCGCGAATGGTTCCGAGGTCCATCTTGTTTGCCTCCAAAACTCCGGGCCGCGACAGTGCGACTTCGAGCGGAGTGGGGCAGTGGTTCATCTACTCGGCCATGAGGCACGATGGGAACTTGGGACCATTTTTCGCCTGCGCGGGCTTCTGAAGTCGATTAATCCAGATGTTGTTCATCTAAGCAGTCTCCCGGTCGTGCGGGCATTCTGTGCTGCGTTTCCCACTTCGAGTTGGCCGATCTTCGTTGGCGGCGTGGCTCCACGCACCAGCCGACATGGGCTCTCGTTTTTCGACAGATGGTTACTGCGGCGAGCGGCGCGGATTTTTGTCCGCACTCCGAGCGAGCAAGCGAGATGCGTCCAATCGGGCTTGCCGGAGACGAAGTTGAGCTGTCTTGGTGTCGGCGCGACTCCGAACGTTGCTCGCTCTGCCGAAGAACTGCCTCAAAATTCCTCCGCCGCACTTCGATTTTGTTGCGTGGGTCCGTTGAAGCCCGAGAAAGGTTTTTTGGATGCGATTTGGACCTTCGACGTCTTGGGACTGCTGCACGAACACCTGCAACTCGAGATCGTGGGGAGTGGGGCATTTGCGAATCGCCTCGCGGAGTTCGTGCGGTGTTTTCGCTCCGCTTCCCAAATCACTTTGGCGGGCGAGGTCCCGAACATAGGTGAGCCACTTCGTCGAGCGGACGTTGTTTGGATTCCGAGCCTCCAGGAGTGCGGTTTGCAAGTGCTCGTCGAGGCGATGTCGGTCGGACGACCCACAGTTGCGGCCACAACACTTGCTTCCTCGGGACTGTTGGACGACGGGGCCACCG
>CAYYUU010000644.1:0-5072 GCA_964474955.1 uncultured Alcaligenaceae bacterium
AGCCGTTCATCATCCGACGGATGAAGGAACTCGGCCACGCGGACACGATCAAGTCGGCGAAGAAGATGCTCGAGCGGAAAGCCGACGAGGTCTGGGACATCCTCGAAGAGGTCATCAAGAACCACCCGGTTCTGCTCAACCGGGCCCCGACGCTGCACCGGATGGGTATTCAGTCGTTCGAGCCGACGCTCATCGAGGGGAACGCGATTCGGCTGCACCCGCTCGTTTGTAAGGGCTTCAATGCCGACTTCGACGGGGACCAGATGGCGGTGCACTTGCCGCTCTCGATCGAGGCTCAGGTCGAAGCCACGGTTTTGATGATGTCGACGAACAACATCTTTAGCCCGGCGAACAACCAGCCGATCATCAGCCCAAGCCAGGACATCGTGATGGGTTGCTACTACATCACGGTCGACCCGTGGGACTCGTTCGTCGATCGGGACGCCGAGGACGAACGTGTCACGAACTCGAAATTGCCGCACCACCTCTCTGGTGCCGGGATGGTGTTCTCGAACCGCGACGAAGTCTTTCTCGCTTACGCCGAGCGGAAGGTCGGTGTCCATGCCCGAATCAAGGTTCGCCTTCCGAACGCAAAACGGGTCATCAGCGAGGTCAAATACGAGAAGGAGAAGAAGAAGGAAGAAGAGATCCTGCGTGACCACAACGGTTTAGTCTTGACGACCGTTGGGCGGGTCATCTTCAACGACATCCTCGACGACCGAATGGCGTTCTATGACTTAGCGCTTTCGGGCAAACGCTTGAGCCGGATCATCGCCGATTGTTACCAGGAACTCGGACGTCGGGCGACGATCGAACTGCTCGACCGGATGAAGCGGGTCGGGTTCCGGGAATCGACGCGGTCGGGCTTGTCGTTCTCGACGGACGACTTGAAGACGCCGGACAACAAGCCAGCCGTGCTCGCCGCTGCGGAAAAATCGGTCGAGAAGATCCAGAGCAACTTCCGCAAGGGTGTCATCACAGACCACGAGCGTTACAACAAGGTGATCGACGAGTGGACCATGGCTCGTGAGAAGATCACCGAGCAGATGATGGACGAACTCAAGAACGACTACCGCGATGGTGCCCCGCACATTAATCCGATCTACCTGATGGCCATCTCTGGTGCCCGTGGTGGCGTCGGGCAGATTCGTCAACTTGCCGGGATGCGGGGCCTGATGGCCAAGCCGTCGGGTCAAATCATCGAGCAGCCGATCAAGGCGAATTTCCGTGAAGGGCTCTCGGTGTTGGAGTATTTATCCTCCACCCACGGTGCCCGAAAGGGTCTCGCGTACACGGCCTTGAAGACCGCCGACTCGGGATATTTGACGCGAAAGCTCGCCGACGTTGCCCAGAACGTCGTGATCACGAGCCACGACTGCGGGACGACCCAGGGCGTGACCAAAGGTGTGATTTACAAGGGAGACGAAATCGAGCGTTCGATCAGTCAGGCCATTCGTGGTCGCGTGAGCCGCAACCCCGTCACCAAGATCGACGGGGAGGTGATCGTGAAAGAAAACGAGATGATCTCCCACGAGCAAGCTCGACAGATCGAGGCGTTGGGCGTCGACAAGATGATGGTCCGTTCGCCCATGACGTGCGAATCGCCTCTTGGAATTTGCCGGCTGTGTTACGGGATGGACCTCGCCACGGGGAACCTTGTGGAAGAAGGGATGGCCGTAGGCATTATTGCGGCCCAGTCGATCGGCGAGCCCGGCACGCAGTTGACGATGCGTACTTTCCACATCGGTGGCGTCGGCAACCGAGCATTAGAGCAGAATAACGCGAAGGCCCGAAAGGGTGGGGTGGTCAAACTCGAACGGACAAAGGTCCTGACGAACGAAAAGGGCGAGCAGGTCGCTTTGACTCGCAACGGACACATGATCTTGCTCGGGCCGAAGGGGCAGAAGGCCGAGGAATTCGCAATCCCCAACGGGGCGACGTTGTTCGTGAGCGAAGGCGAAACGGTGACGCCGGGAACCATCGTGTTCGAGTGGGACCCGTGGCGTGTTCCGATCCTCGCCGAGTTGGGTGGAAAGATCCGGTTCGAAGAGATCATCGAGGGCGAGACGCTCAGCGTCGAGCGAGATCCGAACACGGGCCGCCTCGACCGAAAGATCATGGAGCACAAAGGGGACTTGCACCCGCAGATCATCATCGAAGACGACCAGGGCAACAACCTCGAACTCCACTACATCCCGGAAAAGGCGTTTCTGGAAGTCCAGGAAGGACAGCAGATCACGGCAGGGCAACTGTTGGCGAAGGTGCCACGAGAAGCCGGAGCAACGCAAGACATCACCGGCGGTTTGCCGCGTGTGACCGAGATCTTTGAGGCGCGGAAGCCTCGCGATCCGGCCATCATGGCGGAAGTCGCGGGTCGCGTCGAGTTGGGCGAGAAACGCCGTGGGAAACGTTCGATCCTAGTGCAAGCCGAAGACGAACACGGCAACCCGATCGGCGATCCGGTCGAGCACCTCGTGCCACAAGGGAAGCACGTCCGGGTCCACAAGAACGACTACGTCCGGGCAGGGGACGCTCTCGTCGAAGGGCCGCTTGTGCCTCACGACATCTTGCGGATCATGAGCGTCGAGGCCGTCCAGAACTACCTCCTTCGCGAGATCCAATCCGTCTACCGGAGCCAGCGTGTCGAGATCGATGACAAGCACATCGAGATCATCATTGCCCAGATGCTCCGGAAGGTGAAAGTCAAGACGATGGGCGACACAGGACTTCTGCCGGGTTCGGTCATAGACAAGTTTGCCTTCCAGGAGGTCAACAACCGCCTGAAAGGCTGCGTCAAGGTCGTTGAGCCGGGGGATTCGCAACTCGACTCTGGGAAAATCTTGACGAAGGAGGCGTTCGAGGAAATTCGCAGCCAGTGCGAGCGAGAACGCAAGACGCCACCGACGTTCACCCAACCCACGATGGCGACGAGAGAGACAGTGTTGCTGGGGATCACGAAGGCCGCGGTCCAGTCCGACAGCTTCATCTCCGCGGCGAGTTTCCAGGAGACGACGAAAGTGCTGACCGAGGCCGCGCTGGCGGGCAAGGTCGACTTCCTCGTTGGGCTCAAAGAGAATGTGATCTTGGGCCA
The DNA here is from genome assembly GCA_964474955.1 of uncultured Alcaligenaceae bacterium. Classification (GTDB taxonomy): domain Bacteria; phylum Planctomycetota; class Planctomycetia; order Gemmatales; family Gemmataceae; genus CAYRFQ01. Next base: position 3,092 of record CAYYUU010000644.1, read on the forward strand.
CCTCGTTCCTGCCGGGACAGGATTCCTTTCGCACCAGGAAGCCGAGGTCAAAATCAACCCGGGTGCGTTGGAGTCGCAGGAATCACGGGTGCCCGAACCGGCTGCCGACGAGCCGACGATCGTGGACGGGAGTGGGGAGCTGCAACCTGCCGCCACGACTCAAGAGGAATCGTAAGGAGAGAGCCCCCTTGGAGCAGGACGTCCAGGGGGTTCTGATTCTTTTCGTTGGGCACCTTTCCGACACTTCGAAAAAAGAATGAACAGGCAAGTTCCCTGTTCTACAGACAAAGCAAAGGGACAAAGCTACGAACCTGGCCTATGGTCCAAGACGGCGAACGCCAACAATGCACCCAAACGGTAATTTTTCCAAACTTTCCTCTTGACCGAATAACCGGTACTGATACGCTAACATTTTGATGTGAACATCTGGGGTGTACAAGTGAACTGAAGAGTGCACCACTTGAGAGTTCGGAGATATTGTTTATGCCCACACTGAACCAGTTAGTCCGCAAACCACGCGTCCAACAATACCGAAAGCCGAGACACCCGGCCATGGAAGGGTGCCCGCAGAAGCGTGGGGTGTGTACTCAGGTTAAGGTGATGACGCCCAAGAAGCCGAACTCGGCGCTGCGGAAGGTCGCCCGGGTCAGGCTTTCCACAGGCGTAGAGGTCACCGCTTACATCGGCGGGGAAGGGCACAACTTACAAGAACACTCGATTGTGTTGGTTCGTGGCGGACGTGTCCGGGACCTTCCCGGTGTGCGTTATCACGTCGTCCGAGGGGTTCTCGACTCCCAAGGCGTGGCCGACAGAAAACAAGCTCGCTCCAAGTACGGCGCTAAGAAAGACGGAAAATAGCACATGGGTACTCAGCAAGGGAAGCGGCATCAACCGCCACTTCGCTTCGCTGATGCGACCAGGCTGGGTATATCTCGTTCTTGGTTTCGTTCTTCTCAAGGCCGCGAGTGTTATGTTCTGAGTCGATGTCGAATTGTGCTACGATTGCGGCCACTGCCAGGCTCCCCTCGTTGCGAAGGTCCGATGCTCGGGACAAGGGAATGTCTGCTCGACACACGATGCAACGACGACACTCCTCGGTTGCCCGTATTGTCAACAACAATCTCGGGTCATTTTTGACCTGAGCGGGTTGGTCCTGAGGGTCACCAAATTGGCCCTTGGAGACTTACTTCAACCTTCCGTGAACTAAAAAAACACGTGAACTAACATCTTGACTGCCCTAACCGGGTTTCCTCGGAATAGACAAGAATAGCGTCTGGTCGAAGGAATACGAAAGCGATGGCATCGAAACGAACTGCAAGTGCATCAACACTCAAGCCCGATCCACGATATCACTCCGTCCTCGCGAGCAAGTTCATCAACTGCTTAATGTGGGACGGGAAGAAATCCGTTGCCCAACGGATTTTCTACGACGCGTTGGACCACATCAAAAAACGGATGCCCAACGACGATCCGTTGGAAGTGTTCACGCAGGCCGTGGAGAACGTTAAGCCGACCGTCGAAGTTCGATCCAAGCGTGTGGGTGGTGCGACTTATCAGGTGCCCATGCAAGTCAACAAGGTTCGCCAACAAAGCTTGTCATTACGCTGGATCATCGGCGCGGCACGGGGAAAAAGTGGCCGACCGATGTTCCTCAGGCTCGCCGATGAATTGATGGCCGCGTTCCGGCGAGAGGGGGAAGCCATGAGCAAACGCGAACAAACGATCCGCATGGCCGAAGCGAACAAAGCCTTCTCTCACTTTGCATGGTAATCCCCTCGGGGAACTTATCACGAGGAAACTTTCAAGGACACAGCGCCTCCCGAAGGCAACCCACACATCCCAACGCATTCAGCACCTGTCACATCGACGTCTCGCTGGATACACTGTCGGGGATGGATGTTGGTTTCCTTCGGGAGTGGTCTGTGTCCTTTTTTTGTATTGGGAGATTTCGAGGGCGCTAACGCGACGAGAACAGGGTAGC
>CAYYUU010000645.1:0-5068 GCA_964474955.1 uncultured Alcaligenaceae bacterium
GGCGCAAATCCCAGACGAACCTCTCGCACGCACCGAGTTCGGTAGTTACCATGAAAGCATCCTTTGTATATCTCTATTCAGCTACTGAGATTGTGCCCTTTACGCGTTGGTTGCCCCAGGCCCGGCTGTTTGGTGAGGAGGCACCAGTGGCAGGGGCCGAGTATCCGGGGGCGGTCCCCCTTCCGACCACAGCGTTTTTGGTCGGTTTGGTCTGAGAAACAGTTCTCTCTGACTTCAGCGACGGAGAGCGATGTTCTCAAATTGGACCACGCTGAGAGCGGAAAGGACCGAGTCCGACACGCAGACCGAAATCCGATTGTTTCGTGGGAGTGCCAAAGCGTGTCCTCGTTGTCAGCGTCCGCTGAAGCTCCGGGTACGTCGGCTCTGGATAGCTCCTGCGCTAGCATGGGACACGAAATGAGGCATGTCAAATGGGAGGTGAGGAGTCAGCCGAAAAAGAGGGGGGAAATGAGGGTTCTTCTTTCTTGGCGGGTCGCGGCTGGTGGCGCAAGGTTGGCCACGCCCCACTTGTTTGGGTTGCGGTCCCGTTTACAGCCGGGAAAGTAGCAACGCACTATCTGCCATGCTTCACGCAAGTCTCGCTCCCGCTGGCGTTTGTGGGTGTTCTGGTGGGGTACTCGGGGCTACGCCTTGCGACCAAGAAGCTCCGCGCAGCTGTCACCGTTCGCCCGTCCGAGGCAAGAACAAAAAAGACCCATTCGGTTGGCCATCTGATTGCTTTGCTTGGAATGTGTCTCACTTTGGGAATTTTAGCTCCGGCGTACGACCCTTGGGGCACGAATCGATCTTCTCCAAAGTCGCTCCCCTCGCTGGTCGAACCAAAGGGCCAATCGGTGAGAGTTCGCGGCGTCCTGGAAAGTCGAGTGGAGGACTTCACCCTTCCGGTTGGGCCTTTAACTACCCGCAACAACACAAAACGGTTCCAATCGCGCTTGCGACTGACGAGCCTGCGTCAAGGGAACCGTTGGGTTCCTGCGGCGGGCATGTGCATCCTGGGGATGAATGGTGGACAAGGACCGGGACACGTCGGAGACGAGCTGGAAGTTGTCGGATGGTTGACGCCGATCCGAGGTGCCGGGAATCCCGATGGTCATCCGCGAAAAAACCGCATGGCCATTTTGGGGACGCTCAACGTCAACGTCGGTGGTGGTGCCATCATCGTTCGGCGCCGGGCTGGCTTTCGGTGGTCTGGCGTCATCGACTGGATTCGTGATCGAGCTCGGGAAACGATCGAGAAACACTTACCGTCCGAACAACATGACCTCGCTCGCGGTTTGTTGCTGGGCGAGGCAACAGCGTTCGATGGTGCGGAATGGGAACGTTACCGCCGCACCGGTGTCGTCCATGCCTTCGTCATCTCGGGCCAACACGTCGGCATTCTGGTGCTCTTGCTTGCTGGCAGTTGTCGGCTCCTGCAGTTTCGCCAAAGGAACGTCCTTTGGTTTCTTTTTGTGTTCCTGCTCTTTTACACAATTTTCACGGGTGCAAGGCCACCGATTCGGCGATCCGTGGTCATGCTCAGTGGAGTATTGGGGGGCTACCTACTTCGCCGAGTCCCGTCCTGGGCCAATGCGTTCGCTGGAGCCTGGTTGATCGTGAATCTCTGGGATCCAACGGAGATGTTTCGGACGGGTTGTCAACTGTCGTTCTTGGCGGTGGCTGCTTTGTACTGGTCGATTTGGTTGTTTCGGGAAAAACAAAAAACACGAGTGGAACTCTTGGACGAGGAGAAGCGTCCATTAGCTTGGAAGACCCTCCGAAATCTCTCCCGGTGGTTGCTTCGAGCGCACCTTGTCAGTCTGTTGGTGTGGTTGAGCGTCGCGCCACTCATAGCCTTCCGGTATCATCTTGTGAGTTTCTCCGGGCCGTTCATCGGGCCGTGGATCAGCGTGTGCATCGCGCTCGCTTTGTTTTGTGGATTTTTACTGTTTCTTTGCGAAGCGACCTTCTGGTTCTTCGCTCCACTGATGGGTTGGTGCACAAGTTTGTTCCTCTCGTGGGCCACTGCGATTGTCGAGGCAGCTCATGGAGCGCCCCTTTCGTATTGGTACGTCGTCGGTTGGCCCGAGTGGTGGGTGTGGGGCCATTACGCTCTCGTAGGTGGTCTTGTCATCGCGTGGCAATCTCCACCTGTCCGGATGGGGTTCGGTTACGCGATTCTCGTTTGGGTAGTGGTTGGCTTGCTCGTCCCGTTTGCACACCGTGCGGACGATAAACTTCGCGTGACATTTCTCGACGTCGGGCTTGGCAGTTGTGTCGTGCTGGAACTTCCGGATGGCCGAACTCTCTTGTACGACGTCGGAGCCATTCGAGGGCCGAGTGTTGCCTCGCAGCAAATCGCGCCGTTCCTTTGGCACCGGGGAATCCAACGAATCGACGAGGTGTTTCTTTCACACGCCGACCTCGACCACTTCAACGGACTTCACGATCTGGCGGATCGGTTCGCGATCGGGCAAGTGACGACCACTCCAACGTTCATCGAACGAGACGCCGAAGGCGTTCGCCTCACCCTCAAGAAACTCGACGAGAAAGCCATACCCATTCAAACTGTCTATGCCGGAGCGAGATTCCACGCTCGTGATGTCACGATCCGCGTCCTCCATCCTCCCGCCAATGGGCCACCAGTGGCGGAGAATCTCAGAAGTTTGGATCTACTTATTGAGCAAAAAGACAACACGATTTTGCTCACGGGGGACATCGAAAAGGATGGCCAGAAACAACTGCGGAACCTACCCCAATGTCCAGTCGATATCTTGATGGCACCGCACCACGGAAGCCCGGCGGCAAATCGTGTGGACCTCGCGCGCTGGGCGAGCCCAAAAATCGTCGTGAGTTGCCAGCGACGGCGATGGGATGACGAAGCCGAATGGACATATAAGAAGGTCGGCGTGCCGTACCTGTCGACGTGGGAACACGGCGCGGTAACCGTCATCAGCCAAGACGGAAACCTCGAGGTAAACACGTTCCGGACTCGAAAGACATTCACGATCGAATGAGAGCCGTGTTTGTAGTGTCGTCTTTCGCGGAGCGAAAGACGGCACTCCTCAAGCACTCCGATGACACGTCCGTTTCGCCACGGATTTTCTCTGGCTGTGGCTTTTCGACTCCCTTATCATGATCGATCAAAGAAAAGGTCGAAGGTGGAAGGTCTGTTGTTGTTGATCGAGGAACACGAAAGAAATAGGTGTCCGTTTTCCACCTTCCACCTTCCGCCTTTCGGAATTCCAACACCAAGGAGACTTCCCCAATGCGATATGCCTTCCTGGCAGCTCTATTGTTCGTCGCCCTCTTCTGTTTTCTTCAACAACCAGAATCCGCCAGCGTCGCGAGTCCCCCGCGAGCGGGCGAGAAACAAAAACCCGAAAAGAGCCAACTCGAAAAAGACAAAGGCCGCGGATGGGTCAACCTTCTGGGTCGGGGACTCGGGTATTGGCGTCGCGTCCCGCTCCCCCACGGCTCGAAGTTGAAAAAAGGCAACCCCTGGTCCTACGACGAGAAGAACAAGCGGATCGTCTGCTCGGGTAAAGGCTTTCACGAAATCCTTCTGTATGACTACCACTTTGGCGACGGCATCTTCCACGTCGAGTGGCGGCTGAAGAAACTCCCCGGCAATCCCAAATACAATAGTGGGATTTACGTGCGGACTTCTGCCGACGGAGCCCGATGGCATCAGGCGCAGGTTGGTAACTTGAACGTTGGCTATCTATTCGGGCAGATGAAACCTGGAGCGAAGAAATACGAAACGAAACTGAAAGGCCCCCAACGGGGTAAACCTGCCGGGGAATGGAACACGTACGAAATCACCACGAAAGGGAAGAACATTACTCTGTGGGTCAATGGCCATCAAACCGCAACGAAGGTCTGCGGACACACTCGCGGTCAGATCGGCCTTCAGTCTGAGTTCTTCCCCATCGAATTCAAGAACTTGAAGTGGAAATATCTCTCCAACGAAAAGTAGGACGAAAGCCCGCTATGAATCGCTTTTATCTAATTCCCGTTCTCGCTCTACTGGTTGCCTGGCCTGGCAATAGCCTCGCCCAAGAGAAGAACGAAATCGAGTACAAGACCGACATCGTCTACGGCAACGGCGGCAAGACGAAGCTCATGTTGGATTTGGCGATGCCCAAAGGCAAGAACACCAAAGGGCCATTTCCCACCATCGTTTGCATCCACGGTGGTGGCTGGCGATCAGGTCATCGAAAACAACTTACGCAGTTAGCCAAGGTACTCGCCCAAAAGGGATTCGTGGCGGCAACGATTTCTTACCGCTTGACGCCCAAGGCGAAGTTTCCTGCTCAAGTTCATGACTGCAAAGCTGCCGTTCGATGGTTGCGGGCCAATGCCATGAAATACCGCATCAACCCGAAGAAGATCGGGGCAGTTGGTTTCTCCGCAGGGGGCCATCTGGTGTGCTTGCTTGGAGCTGCCGACAAAAAGGCCAAACTCGAAGGAAATGGCGGGAACTCAAAGCATTCCAGTCGAGTTCAGGCCGTCGTGAGCTTTTTCGGCCCAACCGACTTCATCGTCAAGCGATGGAACAAACAGGTCGAAGACTATTTCCTCGTGCCGTTCTTTGGCGGTCCGTATGAAAAGGCCAAGGCCATGTACATCAAGGGCTCTCCGCAAAAGTACGTGACCAAAGACGACCCGCCATTCCTGTTCTTCCACGGAGATCAGGACAAACTTGTCGGCCTGCACAACTCCGTCGACATGGCCAAGCTCTTGAAAAGCAAGATGGTTCCCGCAGAAGTCGTCGTCCTGAAGGGAGCCGGACATGGTTGGGGCGGTAAGCAGATGCAACGAACTCTTGATAAGACAGTCAAATTCTTTCAGGAGAAACTAAAGTGATGACCGAGACGACACACGATGCCTCCGCGAAAATCGACAGCCATCCGATCATGGTCGTCGTGCGGTTCGGCATGTTGGTCCTCTTGGCTGCGTTCTTCGTCTTCGCCCACGGATGCCACGGAGACGAAGACAACGAACTGTTTGCCTTCGCTGTGCGTGTCATTCTTTCGGCGAATTAGTGTTCGCGCCTAAAGAAGAA
>CAYYUU010000646.1:0-5063 GCA_964474955.1 uncultured Alcaligenaceae bacterium
GACGAGAAGGGATTCTTGTATGTGCAGCCGATCGGCGGTTGGGACATGCAAATTTTGCTCGGCCAACACTTGACGGTGTGGACGAAGGAAGGTCCGGTTCACGGAGTGCTCTCCCGGAAAGCCCCGCATTTGCTCACGCAAGACGAACGCAACAAGGTTCCGCAGTTTACGGACGTGTGGGTCGACATCGGTGCGAAAGATCGCGAAGATGCCGAAAGACTCGTGCGGCACGGTGATCCGGTTACGGTGGCTCTCCGCAGTCACGACTTGCTCAACGGGATGATGTCGTCGCCCGCGATGGACGACAAGGTCGGCGTGTGGACGGTCATGGAAAGCCTGCGGTTGTTGCACGGTCGTGACCTGAAAGCCGCGGTCTATTGCGTCTCGACGGTGCAGGAAGAGATTGGCCTTCGCGGAGCGGCCACGAGCGCTTATGGCATCCATCCGACGGTCGGGATCGCCGTCGATGTCACCCACGCGACCGACACGCCGGGCAATGACGCCAAACGTTTGGGCGATGTGAAAATCGGAGGCGGTCCGGTCGTCAATCGCGGCCCGAACATCAATCCGAAGGTCCTCGACCATCTCGAAAAGACGGCCACGGATCACGAGTTGGCGATCCAAGTTCGTGGCGCTCCTCGTGCGACCGGAACGGACGCCAACGCCATCCAACTGAGCCGCGACGGAGTCGCCACCGGTCTCATCGGCATTCCGAATCGGTACATGCACTCGCCGGTCGAAGTCGTCAGTCTCCAAGACCTCGACCGCGCCGCCAAGTTGCTTGCGGAGTTCTGTGCGACCGTGACGCCGGAGATGGATTGGACGCCGTGAGGTGTTTCCGAGCGCCCGCACGCGAGGAACGGCGAACAAAGAGAATCGTCCGTTTTCTTGAGGGGCTTTTTCCAAGTCCCTCGGCCCAAGCAGGCAAAGGGACAAACCTCCACTCGGTCGTAACGAACGAAGACCAAGAAATGTTCGCTGAAATCGGAAGAGAAAAAATCTGTAGGCCGGCCTATAAGCCGGGTTTTGTCCCGCCGCGAATCTCCGAAGACATCACGTCGGTGACGGTCATTTATCTCGCCGACTGGTTGCCCAGCCGATCTAGCAGCATACCCGAGAGTCGATAGCGGGCCGGACCAACCCTGCTCTCTGTTTGCCTTGCTCCCAGTGGGGTTTACCGAGCCAGCCTGTCACCAGACTGCTGGTGGGCTCTTACATTAAGGGACGCGAGTCCCCCCACCTTTTCACCCTTACCGCACCAGCCGAAACTGATGAGGCGGTATACTTTCTGTTGCACTTTCCCTGTCCTTCTGCGATGGCCGAGACCATCACATCGGACGGTGGGCGTTACCCACCACTGCGTCCTATGGAGCCCGGACTTTCCTCTCCCCGCCCACGACCCGAAGGCCCGTCGAGGAACGACCGTCCAGCCAGCCTACAGACTTATTTTCATATCCGAACTCGGAGTTTTGGTCTCTCCAAATTTGGGGGGGCGTTAGTGATTACATTAACAGGATGGTCGTTCGCGTTTTCGACAAGTCTGTAGCGCGAGCGAAGGATCTTTGTTTGTCCTTCACTCGCGCTTCAGGCTTGTAACCAATACCAAGCCAAGACAGATCCTTCGCTCGCGCTTCAGGCTTGTTGAAGGCTAACCGACAATCAAATCTGTCAAATCGCCATGCCAAGACCACTCCCATTACTTAGACGATGCAAACGAACGAGAGGTTCACGAGTCAATCACGAGCCCCAATACGACCAAGGAAACATTTCGCGAGGATAGCTGGGCAGGTGACAAAAATCGTCTTCGGTCAGATCACCAAATCGAGCTTGGTACTGCGTGCCCAGTTCTACATTTTCTCCAAAAAGCTGCTCGCTCCACCCGACCCACCCGAGTCGCTCACAATCCAACAAAGCAAGCCCACCTTTTCGGGTGAGCGAACTCCAGCGAGCATCGAGGAACGCCAGGTTGGGAAGCCGTTCGGTTTGGACAATCGCCAGCGCGTCGGTGTCTCCGAGGGGTGGTTTTTCTGGGAGGTCAGACAACCAGCCGAAAGAAAGATAGTTGAGCCGATCCAAGCACGGGGAATTTGCAATCGCCGTAATGCTTCGGCTTCCGACGATGTCGGCGAGAGTCCAAAATTGCAGCTTGGATGCGTTGCTCGAATGAGCAAATAGCTCGACCCCCTCGTCCGTCATATGTTCGTTGGTTGTGTCCAGGACAACTAAGTTTTTGAGCCATTTCGACTCGGCCATAATATTCAGCCCACTTGCTGGGAGTTCGCAACTTTTTACAGACAAGGCCGTCAATCGGGCAAGATGTTCGCAGTTCGAGAGTGTCTCCATGCCGGACTCGTCCAAGTCGCTATAGTGCAGATCAAGACATCGGATCTGTTGGAGGTTCGGGTTGGCGGCCAACCGCCGGACTCCTTCACCACCGAGACCGCTCGATTGAAACGAGATGGCCTCGAGTTGTCCCCACGAGGGACTCTCTGCGAGTGCCAAGACCATCGGGTCGGAATTTCCCACGAGCGGATCGGCGAAACGACCGATCCCAAGTTTGCGAATCCGAGACCACGGGAGAGCCTCGATCAACAGCTGGCCCACCTGTCCAAAAGCCGTGAGGTTGAGATCGCTGACGTTCAACTCTTCCAGCCGTTCCCACAGTTTTGATTCGACCAACGCTCGAATTCCAACCATCGTCAGGTCGTTCTCCGAGATGTCCAGATGTGTCAATTGTTTAGCCAAAGGGGACTTCACCAACGCTTTGACGCCTCGGTCGGACAACCCCATGTAGTTGAGGGACAGTTTGCGCAGTTGCTTGAGCGAAGGGAGCATCCCGTTTCCCGAACGAATCGGCTCGGACCGACCCCGAGTCCCGAGTATCTCAAGGATACCATCGTTGCGAAAGTCGTGGCCACCACTGGCGTCCAACGTCTCCAAGTTGGTGAGGTGTTTGGAGGAAACGACCGCAACAAAGTCCTCGATGGTGAGGCCGTCTTCCATCGAGGAATAGACAAGCCGGAGGGTCGTCACCCGTTGCAACAGAGGAGACGTTGCCACAGATTCACCCCATCCGGGTTCGGTCTCAAATTTCAACGTGAGATCTTGAATGGGATTCTTGGCAAACAGTTCCGGGGACTCTTCCAAGAAGTCTTCAGGAGTATCTGGCAAATATTTTTCGAGAAACCCTCGGCGGAACAGAAGATTCCGAAAACCCTCTTTCCATTCCGAATGATATTTCGAGAGCAGCCGATATTCCCTGGCTCGCAGGTCGCTGCATAGGTCGTCGTCATAGCGAAGCCTGGCCAGGTCGCACTGGACTCGGATGAACTCGGCGCGGGCGACTTCGGATTCGCCGCCTTGTTCTTCGAGCCAGTCGGCGTAGATCAAACGCGGAGCGTCTTCGTTGGGTTTCGCGAGTATCGTTTGTAAAAGGGCGGGATTCGTTTTCATGGGATTGGTTCTTCGCGAGCGAGGGCGAGCGGTGGTGGGTGTCAGAATTTGTGTGGTTTTTCGGAAGCCTCGCAGCGGCGATAGATTGTAGTCGTGGGCGTGAGACCGCGGGAAAAGGGGCGTTCTAACCATTCCGCGGCCTGACGGCCACGGCTAAGGTCTGTCGCCACTCCGTGGCTCAACACCAAAGGCAACTATCCAAACATCCAACGTATGACGTTCTCGGAAATAACTCATTCACATTCTGTTTGTGCCGAGTCGTTCTTTCGCCATCTCCAAGATCTTCGCATGGTCGAACGCCAGTTCCGGCAGCCCTTCCAGAGAAAACCAGCCCACTTCGGCGGCATCGTCATCGGCACGCGGTTCCAACTTCGTCGGATCGACGACGGCCAGGTACACGACCGTAATCACCCGTCCGCGTGGATCGCGTTCCGGGTCGCCGAACGTGTGGAGTTGTTCGATTTCGGTGGCTTCGACGCCCGTTTCCTCCATGAGTTCGCGTCGCGTGGCTGCGTCGAGGGATTCGTCCATGTCCACGAATCCTCCGGGAAGAGCCCACTTTCCCGCGAAAGGTTCATTCTTCCGCTGGATCAAAAGGACTCGCCGCGGAGTCTCCTCGGTCGCGATCACCATGTCCACGGTAACGGCCGGACGTGGATACTCATAGGTGTACTGTTTTTTTGTCTGGTCGCTCATGCGTTTTTGCCGTGCTTGTGGTTGGAATTTTACCTTCATTAGAGATTATTGGTAATAGTATGTCTCTTCTTTGAACCGGTCGTTGTGCCCGGTGGTTCGATTTTATCCGTTGGCTGCGAGTCGGGCATCGACCCGGAGGTTGAACAACCCACAAGCGATTACCATCACGGCATCGACAAATCCTTCTTTCGTGTTTCGAAATGTCTCAGCGATGATGCGAAAAACTTTGACTCCCCCAATGCTGTGTTCGACCCCGATCCGGTCTCGACTGATGTCCCTGTTGGCGGCTTTCTGGTCGTCGGTCAGTTGGCCGCCCCTTGGCTTCTTCTTCGGTTGCTTTATCTGCACGCCCTCGGGCTTGTAGCCTTGGAATCCGGTGTCCTGCCAGAGCGTCGATCCTTCGGGGTAGGTGTATTGGCTCTCGTCGATGCACTTTTTGTCGTGCTTGCTGCCCGGTTGGGTCTCGGTCAAGGCTTGGATTTTGCCCGTTTTCTTCTCGGTCACGACGATGTTCTTCTTGGTGTGGCGTTTCTTCTTGCCGCTGTAGTCGGCCTTTTGGTCCTCGGCATCGCCAGGACGACGGATGGGTCGTTCAACGCCATCGAGGATGAACTGCAAGTCGGAACATTGCTGGAGAAGTTCTTTGACTTGTTGGGGCTTTCGGGCGGGCAGTTGTTGTTCTTTTGCGAGTGTGTGATTGAGCACCGGTGTGAGGCGGTGAATCCAGACGTTGGCTTGACCTTGGCTGAGGCCAAAGAGGAACGCGAGAGCTTCTTGAGTGGGGTATTGGCGGAAATAAAAGAGGATAAAAACGAGTTTGTCGCGGTCGTCTGAGAGAACCGGTTTTCGTCCGCCGCCGGGTTGTCGTTGTCGTTTTTGATGTTGGTGCTTTTGATCGAGGATGGCTTGGTAGG
>CAYYUU010000647.1:0-5059 GCA_964474955.1 uncultured Alcaligenaceae bacterium
GAGCCGGATCGGAGTCCGGGTCCCCTTCGACATTTCGCATTTCGCTTTACTCTACGACCGCAGGAGAGGGGGGCGGGTTCGCTGGTTCGCGAGAATTTCCACCGCCACCGCCCGCGCCAGCCGGGATACGGCGTTGTGGTTGGGCCTCGGGCGGAAGCGATGCTCGCCCAATTTCGACGGCCTCGGCCAGCTTGTGAGTGATCAATTCGATCGACCGAATGCTGTCGTCGTTGCCGGGAATCGGCAAGTCGATCATGTCGGGGTCAGAATCCGTGTCGATCAAGGCCACGGTCGTGACACCCATCCGTCGGGCTTCTTTGACGGCGATGTCTTCTCGGTTGGGGTCGATCACCCCCATCGCGTCGGGCAACCGGTTCATGTCCCGCACGCCCGAGAGGTTTCTTGTAATCTTGCTCAGTTCGCGGTTCAGCTGGGCTACCATCTTCTTGCTGAACGTACGAATCTGGGCGGTGTCCGGAGCTTTGCTCAACTCCAGTTTGCCGGTTTCTTCGTTGCACATTGTTTTCATGTAAGCAGGCATGTCGACCCGTTCGGGCCGCTCGCCGGCAGGGAGCCACAGTCCCTCCAACTCGATCAACCGTTTCAAACGGTCGCGGATCGTCCGGTGGTTCGTGAGCGTTCCACCGAGCCAACGTTCACTGACGTAGGGCATGCCGCAGCGAGTCGCTTCTCGTTCAATCGTTTCTTTGGCCTGGCGCTTCGTTCCCACGAAGAGGATGAGGCTGCCTTGGCTGGCGACGTTCGCCAGATAGCGGTGGGCTCGCAACAGACCGCGAACGGTTTGTCGCAAGTCGATGATGTGGATGAGATTTCGCTTGCCGTAGATGAACGGCCGCATTTTCGGGTCCCAACGGCTCGCCTTGTGACCGAAGTGGACACCAGCTTCGACCAGGTCGTTTACTTGGACAATCGCCACTCAATGTCCTCCTGCCAAGAATTACCACGACAAAGTGTTAGTACCATTGCCCACCCCCTTTCGTGCGTGCGTGAGCGAGTATTGACCTTTCACGCCGTCAGGATTCGAGTGCCCTGCCGAACGTGAACCGTGCGCAAAATCACCCCACTAGTAATGGGGTGAAGATTATGAATATAGCAAAGGGCCTAGAATGGGTCAAAGAATTTTCGCAAAACGAACAATAAAAAAATGAAAACAGACGAAAGTTGCAACGGCTGGGTGTTTTTGATGGTCGTGGACAAGCCTGGTTTTGTCCATTCCGGGAAGTCGTTTGATCCGCAAAATAGGCTCGGAAAAGCGAAATAAACCCGACACAAATAAATTTCGCCTTTCCTGCGAAAGACGACTTTCTTTGGTCCCGCCTTGCAAAGTCCGTGCTCCGCGTAGGTCCCCAGACTCTCGAGCCGAAGGGGCTCTTCTTATCGCTACTTAGTCACGATCTCACCTTGAAGTATGGACAGTTCGATTTCAGCCGGAACGATCCTTGTTGACCACCCCGAATAATCAACCACAATGCGAACCTGTCCATTGACCATTTCTGTTGGAACCCGCACGGGGCTGATGAACCCAACAATTCAGCAGTCGAAACTCAAGGTTGAGGTTTGACATTCGACTCGCCCTCATTCACCATCGCGGCCCAGATGCAGAGACCCAAAACGACGACCGCGACAATTGGGTTGATGACCTTCAGGTAAAATCGCATTGGCGTGCCCTTTCTTGATCGATGGGGTATCATGTTGCTGCCCTATCGTACCACATATTTCTACTGAAATGGTCGATAGAATTGTCGACAACGGGCATGACCAATTTCCCTTTTTCCCTTTCTGGCCAATGAGCACCAACACCAAAATCGAATGGACCGACGCGACATGGAACCCTGTTCGCGGCTGCACCAAAATCAGTCCGGGCTGTGCGAATTGTTATGCCGAGCGATTTGCCGAGCGGTTTCGTGGTGTCGAAGGTCACCCCTACGAACAAGGTTTCGACCTTCGCATCGCCGCGCACAAGTTACCCGAACCGCTGACGTGGGGCACACGCAAGATGGTCTTCGTCAACTCCATGAGCGACCTCTTCCACAAGGACGTCCCCGAAGAATACATCGTCCAGGTCGCCCGCGTGATGACGATGGCGAACTGGCACACGTATCAAGTCCTCACAAAACGGGCTGACCGCATGCGAGAGTTGCTCTCGACGTCGTTATCGTTTGCGGCAGAGCAACCGCACATCTGGTGGGGCGTGAGCGTGGAAAATCAGAAGCACGGACTGCCGCGAATGGACCTCCTTCGCGAGTCTCCGGGACAAGTGCGATTCCTTTCGGTCGAGCCACTGTTGGAAGACTTGGGCGCGTTGGATTTGACCGGGATTCACTGGATCATCCTTGGAGGCGAAAGCGGACCCGGAGCAAGACCTCTCGAAGCCGACTGGGTCCGGAGCATCCGTGATCAGGCGAAACGCAAGGACGTTCCCTTTTTCTTCAAGCAATGGGGAGGAGTGCAAAAATCCCGAAACGGACGCGAACTCGACGGGATTACTCACGACGAAATACCACCCCAAGAAACACGCGAGCCGCTCGAGCGCAAGGACAGGAAAGTGCTAATCGCTCAGGTGAAGGCATGGTGATACACAGCCAAAATACGGTCTGCCGGATTACCGATTCGTCTGGTACAATATATTACTCACATATTTTGCAAACGTTCTGTGACCACGTACTTTTGTGCATTCACAAAGGAGGACTCTGTGGCCGACGAGACGATCACACCGGATCAAGGAAACACAGGCACCGCGACCGAAACGGAGACCCGAAGACGTACTCGCCAAATCCCCCCTCACAACGTCATCTTGCTCAACGACGACCATCATTCCTTCGAGTTTGTGATAGGCGTCCTGCGAAAAGTGTTCGGCGTCACCCAGGAGAAAGCCTTTCAGTTCGCCGAAGAAGCCCACACATCGGGACGCGCCATCGTGTGGACCGGGACCAAGGAAGTCGCCGAACTCAAGGTCGAACAAGTCCGAACGTTCCACGAAACCAGGATGCACGACGGAGCCAAACTCGGCCCGCTCGATTGCGACATCGAACCGGCGTAACGGTTCTTCGTTGCATCTTGTCGGGGATTTGGCAAGATAAGGGGCGAGGTTGCGTGCAAAAAGTAGTAGGCACACTCCGTGTGCCGTTACCAAGTAGTAGGCACACTGGGAACGAGAAATAAATGATTGTCTGGTTTTTGTCTTTGTAGTCTTTGTAGGGTGGGGCAAGCGAGCCTAAGCGAAGCGATGGCCCACCATTCTCTTGCGGGTTTCGAAACCAAGGTGGGCTACAAAAAACGGACAGCAATAAATTTCCCGTTCCCCGTGTGCCGTGACCAAAGTAGTAGGCACACTCCGTGTGCCGTGACCAAAAGCGAACCGCACACGTAAACGCGAAAGAAAAGACTGTCCGGTTTTGATTTTGGAGTGTGGGAGCGTGACAGCGCTCGAAACCAAAAACCAAAACTACCAATGCGGCGTCGAGCCGCCGCACTCCAAAACAAAAACAAAGACAAAAGACAATGGCACACGGAGTGTGCCTACTACTTCTCCCACAGCCTCACCACAACCCACAATCAAACTTCGTGTCGTTCTCTGGGAGTTGGCGATGTCTGTCGAGCCGTTAGCCATTGGCGTTTGTAGCTGGTCTTTGCAAGTAACAAGCATCCCCGAACTCAAAGGGTTCCTGGATCAACTCGGAACTGATGTCGTCCAGATCGCTTGCGGCGATCCCCATCACGCCGCTTGGGACGAGGGCGAAAACATGCCCGAAGCCGCGAACGCCGCCGGTTTCCGAATGGTCGGAGCGATGCTCGGTTTTCCTGGAGAAGACTACACGACTCCCCAAACAATTCAGAAAACAGGCGGTTTCGGCGACCCGGCTTTGCGGCCCGAAAGACTCGAACGGCTTCAGTGGGCGCTCGATCGCACGTTGGCGTTGAACCTCTCCGACTTGATGCTCCACGCGGGATTCATCCCCGAATCCAACGACCCCGACCGAAAAGCCTTCCTCGACACGCTCGGCAAAGTGAGCGAACTCGCCAAGGGGAAGAACGTCACCATCGCATTCGAGACTGGCCAAGAGACCGCGGACCTTCTCCGATTGACGCTCGACGAACTCAAGTGCTCCAACTTGAAAGTCAACTTCGACCCCGCCAACATGCTCCTCTACGACAAAGGCGATCCGTTGAAGGCTGTCGAAATCCTCGGTCCAGACATTCGCAGCGTCCACGTCAAAGACGCCAACCGCACAACCACTCCGGGAACGTGGGGCGAAGAAGTTCCACTCGGCAAGGGACAAGTGAACATCAAGGAATTCGTCAAGACTCTCAAGAAGGTCGGCTATCAAGGTCCGCTTTGCATCGAACGAGAAGTCGGCGACCAACAACAGCGCCTCGCCGACATCCGCCACGGCATCGAGCACTTGAAAGAGTGCCTCGCGGAGGCGTGAGCCATAACAATGACAACAATGTCCGATGGCATTTGGATCTTGGTCGCGGTCGCAGTTCTGGTGACCGTGTGGACGTTGGTGCGGGTTGTGAATCAACGTCGAGAGTCCAAGGGACCGAAAGGGCCGAATCCAACTCAAGATTCATGAGTTCCCAGAAAGTCAGGCATGGACAAAGAAGGCGTCGTCGAAGTCCGGATCATCTCGGCTCCCGAAACGACCGAAAGTACACAAACTCTTCGAGCCCTCTTGGGACCAGCGGAAATTCTCGAAGTGATACGAAACCGAGATCCGCTGAGATCGCCTGTCGAAATGGGTCGTTTGTTCGGTCTCGACCACGACGAAGAGGGCTTGCGGATACAAGAGGAACTTTCCGAGTTGAAACAGGCCAACGTAGAATTCGAACTTCTCGTGGAAGGCGAAGTCGAAAGCGAAGAAGTCCTACGAAACATCTACGAGAGGTTTATTCAAATTGGTGAAGACCTCAAGTGAGAGGACGACTTGCGGTTCGGTGCGGACTGAGTAACAATTTATTCCTCTCCGCCAGTCAAAGTGACGATTGTTCAATTAGACTTGATCCCACCCCACCTCCTTATCCTACATCCGATGTC
>CAYYUU010000648.1:0-5057 GCA_964474955.1 uncultured Alcaligenaceae bacterium
ACTCATCCGAAGGCCAACGGAGCCTCACGAACAAGGGTGCGGAATTTGGGGCTTGCGGGACCCGGGCCAAGAAAGATAGCACTGTGGGTGAGGGGAAAACTTTCGGTCTCAGAGTGAGCGCGGTTTAGAGATCGAGTCCGCAGGCCAAGCCGGGCTGTGGCTTTTTTTCCGCGGTCTTGCTTTGTTTTTCGTTTTGATGTCCCCTTTTCCCACCCTCGCGACAACTATTCTGGAAAGGTCACGGTATACGGTACGCCTGGTCCTTTGGCCCATTGGCCGCATCGTCCCAAATCAGATTGGGAAAGGTTCCCTTTTCCCATTTTCTGAAACTTTCCGTGGGTTGTTTTGATATCTCCGGTAGTTCCCCAAAGCCGTTTTCTCAAAAAAGGAAGGGAGAAAATATGCGAGGCACTTACGCCTTCTTTTTGGGTGCTCTGCTGACCTGCTTTTTCATGGCAGGTCAGCAGAGTGCCCATGCCCAACCAAAACCCCAAACGACTCCTCTGCAGGAGCTTACCGACATTCGCGGGAAGGAACATCGTCCTTTCTCCGACAAAAACGCACGTGCGGCGGTGTTCGTGTTCATTACCGTCGACTGCCCGATTGCCAACTCGTATTGCCCAGCCATGAATCAACTCTCGGAAGAGTACAGCCGCAAGGGGTTCTCTTTCTTCCTGGTTCATCCAGACCCAGACATTACTGTTGCTGTCGCGAAAAAACATGCCAAGGACTTCAAGCTGAAGCCACCCGTTGTCCGGGACTCCACGCAAATCTTGGTTCGGTGTCTGAAAGCCAAGATGACGCCGGAGGCCTTTGTGGTGGATCGCAAGGGAAAAATCTTGTATCGCGGACGAATCGATAATCTGTACGAGGACTATGGCAAGAAACGCCAAAAGGCAACTGAGCACGACCTCAAGGTTGCCCTTGATGCGATTGTCGCTGGACGAGCCGTTCCGAGACCAAGAACGAAAGCAATTGGTTGCGACATCGCTTTGATTGAAGAAAAGTAGCCACAGTGTTTCAGGTCATCAACTACTCACCTCTTCTTCGGAGGAATATTAATATGCAATCTATCAATGGCTTTGGAGGGATCACGGCAGTCCTCCTTGCCGCGACCCTGTCGCCCGTCGCCCATGGCAGTGATGCCAAAACAAACACGGCGAAAGCGATAACTTTTGCCGAGCACATCGCGCCCTTGATTCACAATAACTGCACCAGCTGTCATCGGCCTGGTCAGTCCGGGCCATTTCCTTTGATCACTCACAGGGACGTTTCGAAGCGAGCGCGGACGATCCAGCGAGTGATGAACTCTCGATATATGCCGCCCTGGCAACCGAAAAAGACTGACTATGCTTTTGCCAACGAACGCCGACTCAGCCAACAACAAATTGAGATGTTCAATGAATGGGTCAAAGCCGGACGCCCCAAGGGCGACCTGAGCAAGATGCCCGCCCTGCCCAAGTTTCCCGAAGGTTGGTACCTCGGCAAGCCCGACATGGTGATTAAGATGAAAGGCCGTTTTAAAGTCCGTGCGACAGGCCCGGATGTCTATCGTTCTTTTGTGCTGCCACTGAACTTCAAGGAAGACAAATGGGTTCGGGCTGTGGAGGTCAAGCCGAACGCCACATCCTCCATGCACCATGCTATTTTCTTTTTGGACAGCACAGGGGTCTCTCGCCGGATGGATGGCCGGGATGGTCAAACTGGCTTCAACGGCATGGGACCAATCACGGGGGCTTTGGGAGGCTATGTTCCAGGAGCGGTGCCTTTGTTCTTGCCCAAGGGGTTGGCTCGAAAACTCCCCAAGGGATCGGACATCGTGATGCAAACTCACTTCCACCCATCCGGGAAGGAAGAATTTGAGCAAGCCACGGTTGCTTTATATTTTGCAAAAAAGCCGCCGAAGAAGAAGTTGGTTGGGATTATGCTCCCACCACTTTTTGGTCGCTTTGCGGGGATCGACATCCCGGCCGGAAAAAGCGACTACACTGTCAAGGAAAAGTTCACGCTGCCTGTGGATGTGGAAGGCGTGACCATTGGAGGACACGCTCACTATATTTGCAAAGCGATGAAGATGACGGCGACACTGCCCACTGGCGAGACGAAGACGTTACTGCACATTGATGATTGGAATTTGGACTGGCAAGGAACCTATTTGTTCAAGGACAAAGTGGCGCTGCCGAGGGGCACAGTCCTGGAGACGACTCTCATCTACGACAACTCCAAAGACAACCCACGGAATCCCAATAGCCCTCCGAAGCGAATCCGTTGGGGGCGACAGTCCACCGACGAAATGGGGAACGTTACGCTGTTTGTCGTTGCTGCCAATCCAGAGGACGAAGCCAAACTTCAATCTGTTGTTCGCAACAAACTGTTCCGAGGATTTGGCGACCTCTTCAAACGTGGCATGGCTGGCAAACGCCAAGACCAGAAAGGCGTTGCGAAGGGTGATCAGAAGGCAGGTCAGATGATGCAACGGCTCGACAAAAACCGAGACGGCAAGTTACAAAGGAGCGAAGTGCCAGCGTTCTTGAGGGATCGGTTGTTCTCGGCATTCGATCGAAATAACGACGGCGTTTTGGATCGAACCGAACTGCTCGCAATCCGCGAAAAGTTCGGAAAAGGAAACCGCAACCGACCGAAGTAACGCTGCGATATTGTCTCCTGGGAGTGAAAGTTGTTCGTTGGCAAAGAGCAACTTCCGCTCCCAGGAGACTATCTGTTCTTGTCGGCTGGAGGGCAACACCTTCACGCTCGCACGTCGAAATGGCATTCGATCCCGATCGAGGAGGATGGATGGACGAGAGGGGGTGGCGATCGATTGTAGCCCGTGCTCGGCTGAAGGAGGATTGAGGCGCGGCAACTCGGTCAGAGCATCCAACGGCAGCGTGTCTGCTTTCTGCGACGAGAGTTTGTCTCGGCCTGGGTGTTGTAAGTTGGATTCCCCGGTCGCTTTGCGAGAACCACTTTTTGGCCACCGAAACTGCTTCGGTCTGATCGACCGACGCGATGAACCTTGAGTCCGTTGGGCACCGCAGTCAGCCAGGCCTTGGAAATACGTGTCAGGTCTCGACGAACAGAAAATGATGGCGGTCGGCGCCTCAAGGCGATTCAAAAGTTGAGGTTATCCAGTTTCGGTATTTATGGCATTTGAGGAAAGAGGAAAGTTGTTATTCGTGGAATCGTTTTTGGAAGGGAGTCGCTTTAATTTCCGGTTATGTTCCCGGTAGCCTCTTGGATCATTTGTCCTGCTTGCCCGACCCACGAAATTCCCAAGGCCAAAGACACCCATGGCCGGCCCTTCTGACAGCCGCATGTGCGGCCATCTTGTGTGGTGCTCGCAGTCCCAAGGCCATCGCCGAGTGGGTCAAAATCTAACCGGTCGAACTGCTCCATAAGCTTGGCTTCCAACGAAAACCGCCGTGTTCGAATACTTACCGCAATCTGTTTCTGAGCATCGATGTCGAAGCCTTGGAGCAAATCCTCTCGCAGTTCGTGAGTTCTGTCTTGGACATCGAACCGGATCAACTACGCGTCACACCCCTCGATGGCAAAACACTCAAAGGCTCCACCAATGGCCTAGCTCGGGCCACACACTTGCTCAGTTTGCTCGATGAGCCCACCGGTTGTGTTCTGTACCAATGCCGAGTGGCACCAGAAACCAACGAACACAAGCAAGCCTTGGAGTTGCTCGACGAGTTGATCCTGGGAGGTCGGATAGTGACGGCCGACGCGATGTTTTGTCACAAAGATGTGGCCGAGGCCATTCTGGAGTGTGGAGCCGACTACTTTCTGGCTGTCAAAGGCAACCAACCGCAGCTACTCGAAGATATCCAGGCGGCATTCGAGCCGCCTTTTTCCCCCTGAAGCGTTGCCGGAGCAGGCCCAAAAGTTCGACTCGGCTCAGAGCCTGGAGAAGTCCCACGGACGCATCGAGAAACGGATACTGCGAACGACCACGATGCCAAGGCGAGTACCTCGATTGGCCCGAAGTGGGCCAAGTGTGTCAGATCACTCTGTGGGTTACAGTCGGGTCACAGACGAGTTGTGAAGTCTGTTATGCCATCACCAGTTGCCCTGCGGAGTTGGTCGACGCCAAGACATTGTTAGCTGTTTGGCTTGCTCACTGGTCGATCGAAAACCGCTTGCACTATGTGCGAGATGTGAGCTTCGGTGAGGACCAAAGCCAAGTCCGCACAGGCCAGGCCCCGCAAGTGTTCGCGGCGTTTCGCAACGCTGCGATCAGTTGGCCACGCGAATAAGGCGTCACCAACATCGCCCAAGCGTTGCGAGAGAATCCGTATCGACTGATGGAGCTCTTAACTAAACTGGGCATCTTAAATCTTTGAATCGCCTGCGCTGCTCCGACTCTTTCGAGTTCCCTCAGGGATGCACGGCGATATTTCAAGGCGTCGCAAATCCTATTCTGGATCGTCAAACGCGACCAACCGCCTTGTCGGTCCATCGGTGGCAAAACTCCAGTCTCGACCATGTTGCGAACGTGACGGGGCGTCCGGCTCAACAATGCGGCTACATCTTTCACGGACAATTGATTGGGTAGCTTCTGGTTCATTCTGTTGTCTCCTGTGTCGGTGCGGGGGAAGCGGTTCCGTAAATACAGTAGTCGCGTGATGCTTTTGGAACTGGGTCATTTTGCCCTTTTTTTGGCAGAATCAGTCGACGCGGCGGGATCGAGAGCCCGCATAATCGTACGCGGGGCGAGGAGGAACTCAGAATTCTCCCCTCCCCTACCCAAGAGAAAAACTTGTCTCGCGAGCCGGAGGGAGCGAGGGTGACAGCAACGCCCGAGCGAGCGAAAGCTCGCGAGGGGAACTCCCTGATCAGCCCGAGATAAAACGCTAAAAATCTCTTCCCTGACCAGCCCGAGATTCGGTGCCGTCATGGATAACCACGTGTTGTGGTGTGATGTTCCCACCCACCACAACACACACCGGTTATCCGTGATGACCTCCTCGACACAAAAAACACTAATCTTCTATATCTGAACGTTCGCAGATTTTCGGGCCATAAATCCCGGAGAATACGCCCTTTTTTTG
>CAYYUU010000649.1:0-5044 GCA_964474955.1 uncultured Alcaligenaceae bacterium
ACGAACTGGGAGCGCAGTGGGCCGCGTAACCAACTGTCGATCGGCATCTCAAAGCCCTGCTTTCGTCGGTCCATCAACGAATCCGACAGGCGACCCCGATAAGCGTTCTTGAAAATCCATTTGGTTTGGCCGCCCCGCACTTTCCATTCGGAAGGGATGCAAGCGGCCAACTCCATAAACTCGTGGTCCAACAACGGTGGCCGCACTTCGAGCCCGTGGGCCATGCTGGCGCGATCCACTTTGACCAAAAAATCGTCCGGCAAGATCGTCTCGATGTCGGCGGCGATCATGCCGTGAAGCGGGTCGTTTTGGTCAGCGAGGGCGTAACTCGTTTGGATGAGTCCCTCGGGTCGATGGCCATTGAGTGCGGATCGCATGTCGTGGGCCATCAACCGGCGCCGTACCGGATTTCGACAAACAGAGAGGGTGTTCGCATAGGCTGCGCCGTCGTCCAAAGATAAATTGGTCAAGAGGGTTTTGGCCCGGAGGACGCGCGGGAGCCAATCGGCCTTGGGCCAGACGGCTCCGAGTGGTCCGAGCACGCTTCTTCGAAACCACTTAGGCAACAAACGTCGGAGGGCATTCTCTTTGAGGTCGTGGGCGTAGCGGGAGTAGCCCCCGAACGCCTCGTCGCCGCCGTCTCCGGACAACACGACCTTCACGTTCTCGCGGGCGAGTCGCGAAACCAGATACGTCGGAATGGCCGAAGGATCGGCAAACGGTTCGTCGAAATAGTGGGTCAACTCGTCGAGCAGAGAGACGGCGTCGGGCGTGACGATTTCTTCGGTGTGTTTTGTCGCAAACTGGTTGGCGACCTGTGCGGCGAAAGGGAGTTCGCTAAACTGCTCTTCTCGGAAACCAATCGAGAAGGTCTGCAATGGGCCTTGGGCCAGGTCCGCACTGCAGGCAACGATGACGCTCGAGTCGACGCCGCCGCTCAAAAAGGCCCCGACAGGCACGTCCGCTCGCATGTGAAGCCGAACGGCTTCGTCGAGTTTTTCGCGAATCCTTTCGTACCATTCGTCGGCACTCGGAGCGTGATCCGGCGTGATGTTCAAACGCCAGTAGCGTCGCGGCGAGGCTTGGTAATCGTCGGCCGTGACGGACAGGATGTGGGCGGGTGGTAGTTTTTCAATTCCCTTGAAGATGGTCCGGCTTCCGGGCACCATTCGGTACGCCAAATAATCTTCGAAGGCTTCGGGGCAGACATTTCGAGGAACGCCCGGATGGGCCAGGATGGCCTTGAGTTCCGACCCAAAAAGGAACTTCTCTCCGTCCCGATAGAAATACAGTGGCTTGAGTCCGAGGCGGTCTCGGACGAGTAACAACCGGCGCTGGTTGCGATCCCAAAGGGCAAAGGCGAACATGCCACGCAGCGCGTCGACGAACCGTTCGCCTTGCTCTTCGTAGAGGTGAACCAACACCTCCGTGTCGCTGTGTGTGCGGAACGAATGGCCTCGCTTCTCCAACCACTCGCGGAGTTCTCGAAAGTTATAAATTTCGCCATTGAAGACGACTTGAATGGACCCGTCTTCGTTTCCGATCGGTTGATCTCCGCCGGTCAGGTCGATGATCGAGAGCCTTCGGTGGACAAGGCCGAGTCCCGTTTCGTTCCAGAAGCCTTCGGCGTCCGGACCACGATGGGCGATGCTGTCTCCCATTCGTTTGAGGACTCCGGGGGCAACGGGCCTCTCGGAATCCGCATAGAGCACGCCGGCTATACCACACATAGTTCGTGATCACTTTCAAGATGCGAAATAAGGATTGGGCGGATAAAGTTGTAGGCACACTCGGAATGGGAAAGAAATAGGTGTCCGTTTCGTAGATCCACGCGGCCCGCGTGGACCTTTTGTTTGGAGCGGATTTTCTTTCGTACACGTGGGCCACGTGGATCTACGACAAACTTGGAAAAACTGGACAGAAATACCTTTTCCGATCGGAGTGTGCCGTTCGCGTCTTTGATAACAGCACACGGAGTGCCTACTACTTCTGGTCACGGCACACGGAGTGTGCCTACTACTTTATGCGATCAGCCATCAAAAAGTCCGAACGGACGTTCCGTTTCGCGACACTTGGTCATGTTGATCCGGGTTCCCTTCCCCTCGTTCGGTTGTTTTGCCCGCATCCTCGGGAGTCGTCTCGTTCCGAAATCGAAGGACTCGGGCCGGGACCCCGACGGCAATGGCATAATCCGGAATCGGGCTGGTCACGACAGAGCCTGCGCCGATGATGCATTTCTTTCCCACGTTCGCCATGATCACGGCCCGGTCGCCGATCCATGTGTCTTCCCCGATGGTCACTCGCGGCCACGTCCCGGGTTGTTCGCGCATGGGGATATCGAGGCGCTCGGTTCCGTGTTGCCCGCTGCCATTGGTGATCGAGACGTGCGAGCCAATCAAGACGTCGTCCTGGAGGGTCACGTCTCCGAGGCAACAATACGGACCAACGTAAACCGTGTTGCCGAGTTCGACCGTGGGGTGGGAAAAGATCACCCCGAAGCTAATGCAAACGTCTTTTCCGACACGCGGAAAGACGAGCCGATAATAGGCCCGCCGGAGATAAGTTCCCACAAAGCCCGGGACTAAACTCAAGAGTTGGGCTCCGCCAGGAAAGGCGACTCGTGGGGTCAACACGAGACTGCTGACCCGGTAAACGAGATACAAAGGGAGAACGATCAACAACGACACGACGTTGAAAGTAGTTTTGACGATGCGTTTCATGCCGCGACCTCTGGTTCGAAGTTGGCCATTCCCCGAGTTCGACATTCGTTCGCTCGTTTTGCGAACGAGGGATCAGGTCGGAATGGAGAACGTTGGCAGCTCTTCGCTTCGTTCGAGTAATTGCCGGGCAACATCCACGGCCCGCGCGAACGTTTGCCCTTGGAGGAGGCGGTCCAACTTCTTGGACGAGTTGGTCAGGCCCACGTAAGTGCGGAAACTACTCAATTTACTCAACGGCAAGCGTGCCTGGACCGGGTCAAACTCCCACGGGTGGAAGTAGAGGGTGGCCACGGCAGGGAATGGTTTCCCCTTGAGTTGCGAGAGTGCCCAATTCAAAAAGAACAAGGGAAACAGCCGGAAATACCCGCCCCCACCAATCGGCAGATTCATTCCAAGAAAGCGCAACGTGGCTGGCGGTAATTCGACGAGTTTTTGGTTTTCCCCTTGTAGGAGGAAGGGAGTCCGGGGAGCGGTTGGAATGCCATAGCGGTCGTGACGAACGGGAAAGATCGAAGAATCATAGAGGAACCCTTCTTTGGCCAATACGTCAACGGCCCAACTGGTTTGGCGAACGAGACTGAACGTGGGGGCTCGGAAACCAACCACAGGGGCACCAATGACGTCTTCGAGGACGTCCTTACTCCGCCTCAAATCCTCGGCGAACGACTGGGGCGTAAAGTGATGAACGCGGCGATGATCCCAGCTGTGGCTTGCGACTTCGTGACCGGCCAAATGAATGTCGCGGACCAACGAGGGGTTGAGCCTCGCGATCTCGCCGACGATAAAAAAGGTGGCCGTGATGTCTCGTTCGGCCAGGGTGTCCAGGAGTTGTCGAGTGGTCGTTTCCATCCGGAAGTTGTAATGGGTTTTCAGGCCCGAATCGATATCCAGGCTCACGGCGGCCTCGATACGATAGTGTTCTTCCACGTCGAAACTCAGCACGATGGGAGCAAGTGGGGTAGAGGTTTCCGGTTCGGGTGAGGGGATGATTGAGGGTTGAGAGGGTGCCAGGAATGTCTGAGGGGAAGCGTCGTCGACGAACCGGTCTAAAACTGCTTCTGAGTGTTGGGTTGCCATAAAATACTCATTCCGCTTGTGACGGGTTACGAACCTGCGTGGTACTTCCTCGGCTGTGCATTTACAGAGAAGCCTTGCGGTGAATCAGTCGTACGCAAGGCGTTTTTGCACGCCCATATCAACTTTGTGGGGACAGCGTGGGGTAGCCAGGCGTCTGCTTTCCCACACGCCGAAGGGGGGTGTTCTTTGGCCGGACAAGGTTGTGGGGCACCGAACAGCACCTCCCCATCCGCGTGCACAAGGGCCGAGCAGCGGACACTTCGTTGGCCAATTGCGTCTCGTGAAGTAGACCTTGAGGTTTGGCGTGAGGGCTTCCGCTTTATTCCGGCAGCCAATTCCAATTAGGCCGACTGGAATTGAGGTTGAACGTCGAGTTCCGAGGACGTTTCGACCTCTACAGAGGCCTCGACTTCCGAATGCGTATGGAGTTTGGAAGACGCTTCGAAATACGGTTGTTCGACTTTCGCCCCTCCTGGAATTCGGAGCAGCAGTCGCACCAGACTCAGGGGCAGGAAGAGGAACTGCAAAGCCGTGCAGCAGATCAGCCGCAAGTCGAGCCAAACTTGGCCGTGCGAGACGTAATACAGGTCGTAGGCCAACTTGAGCCGGACGCTATCCAGGTCGGTGTCCGGAGGAAGTTGGACTTGCGCCAAACCGGTGATCCCTGGCTTGACAAGCAGTCGCTGTCGGTAATACGGAATGGCTTGCTCAAGCTCGGGCAAGAATTCGGGTCGTTCGGGTCGCGGTCCGACCAAACTCATTTCCCCACGAAGGACGTTCAACAGTTGGGGAAATTCATCGATGTGAGTGACTCGAAGAATCCGTCCGATCCATGTAATTCGCGAGTCTCCAGGTTTGGACCACTGGGGGCCGGACTCCAGTTCACACAAATGTCGCATGGTGCGGAGTTTGAAGATCGTGAACGGTTTGCCGAAACGACCCACACGCGTTTGGCAAAAAAAGATTGGCCCCCGAGACGTCAACTTGATCAACAACGCAGCGAGCAAAATGATGGGGGACAGGACGATCAACAGGCACAAGGCCAAGATGAAGTCGAGTGTCTGTTTAGCATATTCATTCCACATGGGAACCTTTTGGTCACAAAGGCTTGGGAAAGTGGAGCCGTGCGCAGGATCCATTCTCCAGGTCGAAGTTTGAGTTACGGGCGAATTACTCATTTCCATCAGTCACACCAAGGGTAAGAAGGACGGGCACCGTCTTTTCCTTGATTCGGAACGGGATGTTCA
>CAYYUU010000650.1:0-5039 GCA_964474955.1 uncultured Alcaligenaceae bacterium
AACCCACGACCTGTACTTCCTCGACAACGTCGCCGAGTTGATTCTGGAGATGGACCGCGTCCACTGCTACCCTTACAAGGGCAACTACTCCGGCTGGCTCGAACAGAAAAAAACGCGTCTGGCCGCCGAAGAAAAAGAAGAATCTGCACGCCAGAAAGCTCTGCAGCGCGAACTGGAATGGGCTCGCATGGCACCCCGAGCCCGCGTGTCGAAGAACAAGGCTCGTCTGAAAGCCTACGAAGAGATGGCAGCCCAGGAGGCCGAACAGCGAGACGAAGACTTGACGATCCAGATTCCGCCTGGGCCTCCCCTCGGGGATCTGGTCGTCCGGGCCGAAGGAGTTCGAAAAGCCTTCGGCGAAAACCTGTTGATGGAAGACTTGAACTTCGATCTTCCGAAGGGCGGAATCGTCGGGATCATCGGACCCAACGGGGCCGGAAAGACGACCCTCTTCAAGATGATCACCGGAGTCGAGAAGCCCGACGCAGGCGAGTTCCGAGTCGGCCCGACCGTCGAAGTCGCCCACGTCGACCAATTCCGCGACGACCTCCAAGGCGACAACACCGTCTTCGAAGAGATCACCGGCGGACACGAAACGATCATGCTCGGGAAGCGAGGGATCGACGGACGAGCGTATGTCTCTCGCTTCAACTTCAAGGGACCGGACCAACAGAAAAAAGTTGGCTCGCTCTCGGGCGGTGAACGAAACCGTGTCCACCTGGCCAAACTCCTCCGAAGCGGTGGCAACTTGTTGCTCCTCGACGAGCCGACGAACGACCTCGACGTGGACACGCTCCGATCCCTCGAAGAAGCGTTGCTGCACTTCGCCGGGTGTGCCGTGGTCATCTCCCACGATCGTTGGTTCCTCGACCGCATCGCCACCCACATCCTTGCTTTCGAGGGAGACAGCAAGACCGTGTGGTGCGAAGGAAACTACCAGGTCTACGAACAACAACGCCGCGAACGACTCGGCGAAGAGGCCGATCAGCCGCATCGGATTCGGTATAAGAAACTTACGCGGTCTTGATTGGGTATAGGTCGGTGGGATTGGGCAAGAGTAAGTTTGACCTTCTCAGGCTTTTGTTGGGAATTGAATGTGGCTTTCAGCAAACGTCACACAAGGCTCATAGTCATCGAAGGGCTACGCTTTCGGTGGCGGTGTGAGATCAATTGCCCGCTTGAGAGATTTTCCGTCGCCTATGTGGAAGGGCTCATCACCGAGCCCGACCTCCTTCTCGTCCGGCCGGAGTCTGCACCACACAAATTGCTCAAGGTCCGCTGGCCCGCGTGCAGTGGTGTCGTCGTCAAACCGGGCGTGGTGAAACGATATATCCAGGAAGGAATACAGCAGGGTTGGCCGAGCGAACATTCCGCTCTGGAGTTGAAGGGTGCGAAAGAACATTGCACCTTTGAGTGATCGAAACGTTGCGGACCCGTCTTCCGGCGGAGCCGAGAGCAACCTTGATCGACGCGAAAATTTATCACCCTAAACATCTCAAATCGAAAGGGACACCCGAGTGACTGACAACGGCTTTGAGCACGTCCTTGAGAACGTGACCAAGCATTATGAACAGGGCAAACGTGTAGTCAAAGCCGTGCGCGGCGTCAGTTTGACAATTCCTTCGGGCGAGTTCGTTTCGATCATGGGGCCGAGCGGGTCGGGTAAATCCACGTGTATGCATTTGCTCGGTGCGTTGGACAAGCCGACGTCGGGGCGCGTGCTATTCCGAGGTCGCGATTTGCAGGCCATGTCTGACGGCGAACTCTCCCAGTTGCGACGAACCAAAATCGGATTTGTGTTCCAGTTCTTCAATTTACTCCCGACGCTGACCGCCATCGAAAACGTTGCACTCCCTCTGATCTTGTCGGGAACGCGACGCCGCAAAGCCCTCAATCCGGCCCAGGAAGGATTGGAGCGTGTGGGCTTGAAGGAACGCGCCACGCATTTCCCCGATGAACTCTCCGGGGGCGAGATGCAACGCGTCGCCATCGCGAGGGCTCTCGTGATCGAACCCGAAGCCGTCCTCTGCGACGAACCCACCGGAAACCTCGACACCAAGACCGGACATGAAATCTTGAAGTTGCTTCGTAGCCTTCCCGAGGAAGGCAAACGCTCCGTCGTGATGGTCACTCACGATGCCCAGGCGGCTCGGATTGGTGACCGGATTATTCACATTCGCGATGGCCTCATCGAACGTGAAGACATCATCGAGAAACCCGAAATCCCCGAAGATATCCCGGAAGCCGACGCGGTTCCTTCCGAAGAAGAAATTCGAGCAAGTTGATAACGTAGCGCGGAAACTGGAACCACCTCCCACAAACACCGTCCTCACCTCCACCGAGTTGGATTCGCCACATGCTTTCTGTTTATCGCACGCTGAGTACTCGCTATCTCGCCAAGCGTTGGTTTCGGGCCGTGCTCATCGTCGCGAGCATCGCGTTGGGCGTTGCGACCCTCATTGCCACACAAACCATCAGCGACACCATGCACAGCGCCGGGGCCAAAGCCAAAAACCCCTTCGCTGGAACGATCGACCTGACCGTGTCGGGTAGCGGCAACCAGCCCATCAGCCCGAAACGAGCCGCCGAAATCATGAAGCAAGTCGACGGAGTGCGGTCGGCCCATGCGAGGATTTTCCGAAAGGTCAAGCTCGTTGTTGGGAAGAAAAAAGACCTGAAGGGAACCCCGAGTAAGAGCGACAAGCCGCAAGTCTATGCCGTCCAACTGTTGGGCATCGACTTGGTGAAAGAACTCAAGACGGGACCCCTCAAAGATTACATCGAAGTCCCCAAAGAGACTGCCATCGAAACCGGGCTCCGATTTCTACAGGCCTTCCAGTTTAAGTTCGCTGCTTACGCCGTCGTCGGGTCCGAGCTTGAGAAAAAACTCCCTGCCCCAACAGAAAAACAAAAACAAATTCTTCCAATCCCGGGGCCAGAAATTGTCATCCCGATGCAAGAATTTGAAATCCAGGTGCCTGGCCAAAAAGGAAGCAAAAGTGTCACGATCGTCCGTCCCGGATTCAACGCCCACGGACCCGCGGCGATGTTGGCGGGCGACACTGTCATCATGGACGTGAACGCCGCAAGCCGTCTTCTTGGTTTTGCGGGGAAAGTCACCCGAATCGATCTCGTCGCGAAAGAAGGCATCGAACCCGACGAATTGAAAGCCCAGGTCGAAAAGGTCCTCAAACCGGGCGAAGACGTGACTTCACCTGCCGACGCCCAGAAGCGAGTCCAGGACGTCTTCGGAAGCATGCACTCGGGCTTTCTGCTTTGTGGTGCCGCGGCCCTGGTGGTCGGTCTGTTTCTCGTCTACAACACGTTGGCCGTGACCGTCGCCGAACGCAGACACGAAATCGGTATTCTGCTTTCACTCGGCGCGACCAAGAATCAACTCCGCCTGTTGTTTGCGGGAGAGGCTGCGTTTCTTGGTCTTCTCGGCGCGCTCCTCGGATTGCCTTTGGGGATTCAGTTTGCGAACTTTGGACTCGGGCCAGTTCGTGGGATTGCCACCGACATGTTCATGGAGATCAACACGAAAGAGGTCGAGTTGTCTCCCGTCGTCATGATCGTGGCCGTCTCTTTAGGAATCTTAACGGCGGTCGCCGCAGCCTTGATTCCGGCGATCCAGGCCGCCGAGGAAAACCCCGCCGAAGCAGTCCGACGCGCACCCGTTAAACAGACCTGGAAGTCCCGGGCCTCCCAACTGACGGCAAGTGTGTCTCTCGTAGTCTTCGGATTCCTAGTCACGGTCTTTCCTCGGTTGTTGCCGCACGAATACGCCGAGACGTT
Organism: uncultured Alcaligenaceae bacterium; assembly: GCA_964474955.1. Taxonomy (GTDB): domain Bacteria; phylum Planctomycetota; class Planctomycetia; order Gemmatales; family Gemmataceae; genus CAYRFQ01. Next base: position 3,796 of record CAYYUU010000650.1, read on the forward strand.
CGCAAGGTATGGTCGCTACGGCGGGCTATCGATTGTGCTCATCGGAACGTTGATGGCAACGCCTTTAATCGCCGCCGTGTTGGCTCGGCTCATTCGACCATTGGCGTATCAGTTCATGGGTCTGGAAGGTCGGCTTGGTGCCGACAACATCGTCCGCTCACCCGGGAGAACAGGACTGGTCATCGCGGCACTCGCTGCGGGTGTTTCATTGGTGCTGCAAACGGCGGGAGTCATCAAGAGTAATCGACTGGCCCTCTCGGCATGGATCGACGATCACCTCGGCGCGGATCTCTTCGTGACGTCCGGCGGTGCCGTGAGTGTCGGCGGCCAACAAGCTCCCATGCACGAATCCGTCCGGGATCAACTCGAACGGATACCTGGCGTCAAGAGCGCCGTCGCCGTGACGTACACCAACGCCCAGAACTGGACGTATCGAGGGAAACAAAAACTGCTTTTCCTGATGGGGCTCGAAGCCGAACGAATGCTCGAAGCCGATCCGAAGGACCGCAAATCGTATGAGCATTTTCGGAAACTCGCGTCGATGGAAAACGGGGCCGTGATCTCCGAAAACTTCGCCGTGTTGTACAAGACAAAAGTCGGCGACACCATCACGCTTCCGTCTGCGGATGGAATGGTGGACCTCAAAGTCATTGGGAAGACCGTGGATTATTCGTGGAATCGCGGGACCATCATTATCAATCGAAAAGACTACATGCGGCATTGGAAAGACAGAACCGTTACGACGTTCGACGTCTTTCTCGAACCCGGCGCCGACCCCCATAAAGTACAATCACAAATTGATCGAGAACTCTCTGCGGCCCACAGCCTGAAAGTTCAAACGCGAGCCCAACTCAAGACACACATTGATAATACCATAGAGCGGTTATATAGCATCGCATATGCCCAACTCATTGTGGTGATGATCGTGGCGTCGCTCGGGGTCGTCACTGCACTACTAATATCGGTTCTCCAACGCCGTCGCGAGATGGGATTATTGCGAGCGATTGGGGCTTCGCAATTTCAGGTCATCCGGTCGGTCCTGGCCGAAGCCGCTCTCATGGGAGTCATTGGGACAATCATCGGCGTGGTCGTCGGAATTCCGATCGAATGGTACTCTCTGCGAGTCGTGATCTTCGAAGAGACAGGCTTTCTGTTCCGATTTCATTTCCCCTGGACCGAGGCTTTGGTAATTGTCGGGGCGTCTTTGGCGTTGGCCGTCTTCTCCGGGCTCGGTCCGGCCATCT
>CAYYUU010000651.1:0-5039 GCA_964474955.1 uncultured Alcaligenaceae bacterium
TGCTCAGTGTTAGAATTGCAGTTGTTCGCGGATCTGTTCGTCGGAATCTTTGCTCTCGTGTTGACGGTTTGGCCCAAAGGTGGAGCAGTGGCCTTGGCTGCATTCCGTGAGGCCGTCCGGCAGCCGATGTTTTGGGTCCTGAGTTTTGCGGGTTTTGGGCTCATTGGGGTTTCGCCGTTCTTGCCGTACTTCACATTCGGCGAAGACATCAAGATGCTGAAGGACCTTGGGTACATTACAATCATGGCCGTCGCGGCGTTGTTTGCCGTGCTCACGGCGAGTTCGGCGATCGCGGAAGAAATCGAAGGGCGGACAGCTGTTACGGTGATGAGCAAACCGATTTCGCGACGGAATTTCCTCATTGGGAAGTTCCTCGGGATTTTGATCGCAGCTCTGTCGATGTCGTTGTTGCTTGGTTGGTGGTTGGTGTGGATTATCCTATTCAAGGAGTGGTTCGATCCACCAACCGCGAACGAAGCGACCGGCGATCCTCTCTGGGTCCTCCAGACAGCCAACTACTTGTATCAATCTGGCCCCTCGTATGCTCTGAGCAAAGGACTTCTCCTCTGGGTTCACGAATTCGGTTCCGTGGCTGCGGGGTTGCTGATTTCCTTCTGTCAGGTCATGGTTTTGCTGTCGGTGGCGGTCGCTTTGGCTACACGTTTGCCGATGATCGTGAATACGATGGTTTGTCTTGTCGTATATTTCCTGGGACACCTCACACCCGTCTTGAACTCAATCGCCTTACGAGCACAAGATAATACTGGTCAGGCTCGATTGATTTATTTCGTGGCCCAGGTCTTCGATTATGTGTTACCAAACCTGGATCGTTTCGACATGGGCCCTGCGGTCGTTCGTTATGCCCCTCTTCCCGCGGGCTTATTTAGTCTGTACACCTTGAACGTAACGGTGTACGCTTTAACATATACGACGATCGCCCTTGTGTTCGGTCTGATCCTTTTTGAAGATCGCGACGTGGCCTAGCGGAAGGTGGAAAGCACGGCAGAAGACAGAAGGCGGAAGGGAAGGATCCCGGAGCAACGTCTTTCGAAAGTCGACTCCTTTCCATTCCCCTTCAACCTTCCTCCTTCCGCCTTCCACCTTTCACTTTGGGACACTTTCCGTGGCATCCAATGATTTTCAACGGGCGCGGGGCTTCCTCCGGTTCAACCCAATCGCCACTTGGACCTCTGTGATTGCCGGTGTCGGCACAGGTCTACTCTACATCGGTTACCTCCTCGTACTTGGGCTGTTTGCCGACGTTCTGGTGTACCGGGGTGCCATCCCTTCTTTTCACAATCTCGCGCCTTACCAGCGCAATGAGTTCCTTGCGACTCAGGACCGAGCACGTCCGGAGTATTGGAAGCGAGTGTTGGCAGAGATGCCCGGCAGTGGGGATTTCAATCCGCCTCGGTTGGTCACGATCATGACCGGGCCTGACGAGAAGCTTCTCGGAATCGAGAAGGCCCGTCGGGAAGAATGGAATAACGTTCTACGAACGCAGTGGAACCATAAACTCGAACAACTTGGTTTCTCTCCGGACAAAATTTCCTCAGGCAAGTTCCATGCTTTCGTTGATCTCGCCACCACCGCCGAACCGGGTCCTTTTGGGACAGCTGCCGCCAAGGAACTGCGGAAGGAATTGTTGTGGCGGTGGGAAGTCTACTCGTACTTGAAAAAGTCGGTTGGGGAAGAAGCCGCCGGGCTCGTGACCGAACGGTTCCAGGCGCGAGTCGATAAAGTCGGTCCCGAGCTGGCTCTGGCCCAGGACATCCCCGATTGCGGCATCCTCAGTTTGATCGTCCGGATGCAGCATCGACTCGACGCGACGCCAGCGGCTTGGCTGGCGTCCATCAATCCCTGGACGTGGCGAGACGGCGTTTTCACGTACCTCGTCGGCCTTCTCGTGTTTGCGATCGTATTGGCGGCCATACGCTGGGTGTTAATCTTTCTCAACGAATACTTCGCCGCGAAGGCGACACTCGAGGCCATCACGCGACTCCGCCGAGCGGTCTATCACCACACCTATCGCCTAGGGACACTGGCGTTCCAACAGGAAGGCCCGACCGAGGCCGTCGGTCTTTCGACGCGACATCTCGAAGCGGTCCACAGCGGTTTGTACATCTGGCTAACGGGGCATTTTCGAGAACCCATCAAGTTCGCCTTGCTGCTCATTTTCTGCTTAATGGTCAACATCTGGTTGACGCTTGCGTTCTTGATGTTTGCCGTTATTGTGTGGATGTTGGGTGGCCAGGTGGCAGCGTATTTCCGGCAAAAGGGCCGCAAGGCGTCGGAGACGTCCGCCGAGCAACTCGCGTTGATCCAAGAGAGCTTGATGATCTTGCGGTTGGTGAAAGTGTATTTGATGGAGTTGTTTAACCAGGCCAGGGTCGAACGCCAGCTGGGGAAGTACTCCCGAGCACAGATGCGGAAGTATCGCGGAGATGCGACTTTCCTGCCGATGCTTGTTTTCGTGAGCGTCGTGGCGACTTTGACGTTACTGTTCGTCATCGGGGTTGTGGTGACTCGCGGTCAGTTGAGCATGGCCGGTGCGATCACCCTGACGACGGCATTGGTCAGCTTAAATCTGCCGTTCCAACGTTGGCTCGAACTTCGACGATCGTTGCGCCGAGCTTACGCTTCGTCGAAGGCGGTCTTTGATTTTCTCGGCAAGTCTGGTGGTGTCGGGCAAGACATCGATGCTGTATTTCTTCCCCCGATGGCCAAGAAGTTGGTGTTCAAGAATGTCTCTCTGCACACACCGCAGTCGTCCGAAAATTTGGTCGATCATGTTTCGTTGACGATCGAGGCAGGACAACGAGTCGGGATTGTCGGCTCGGACGAAAAAGAGAAGCACGCTCTGATTTACTTAATTCCACGGTTCCTCGATCCGACGTCGGGCGAGATCACGATCGACGGCAAACCTCTTCCGTCTGTGACTCTGGAATCCCTCCGCGCCCAGATGGCCGTGGTGCTCCAAAACAGCCTCGTTTTCAACGATACGGTTGCGAACAACATTGGGTGTGGGGACAAAAGTTACGCGCTGCCTCAGATCATCGAAGTCGCCAAAATCGCCCGAGCCCACCACTTCATTCAAGAACTGCCGCAAGGGTACGAAACCGTTATCGGCGAAATGGGACATTCCCTCGCCCCGAGTGAGCAGTTCCGAATCGCACTCGCTCGTGCGATCTTGCGAGACCCGGCGATTCTGATCATCGAAGAACCCCTCGTGCCGCTCGATGAACGGGTCAAGAACTTGCTCGACGACACAATGTCCCGCGTTCTGCCTGGCCGAACCGTTATCTTCCTACCTCACCGAATTTCCACCATCAAACATTGCGACAGAGTAATTCTGATCCACGAAGGCAAGGTGCATGCCTCGGGAGATCACAAGTCGCTTCTCGCATCCAACGAGTTGTACCGTCATCTCCAGTACATGGAGTTCAACGAATTCGTTGGCGTCGTGAAGCCGAACAACCATCAACACCACTTCACCGAGCGACCCACCGGAAGTTGATGCTTCGGTGTCGCCATCAAGTTCTCGACTCCGTACATCAAGAGAAACTGGTTTCTCAGTATTCTCCAGATGAACGGATATCTTCTCCATGCCGCACGAACGCGAACTCGAAGCCGCGCTGGAAGCTGCTCGCCAGGCGTCTGCTGTCCTTCTCGTCGAATACGAAAAATTTGAAGTGATCGCGGACGCACCGGCGAACATCACGACGGCAGCCGATCGGCTCTCCCAGGAAACGATTCTCAAATATCTCCGCGACCAATTCCCCGAGGACGGCATCTGCGCTGAAGAAGACACCGAACTTGCGGCGAAGGCCAAGTCAAAGGCGCGTCGAATGTGGGTCGTCGATCCCATCGACGGGACGCGCGGGTTCGCCCGAAAGAACGGCGAGTTTTCGGTCATGATCGGTTTCGTCGAGGACGGGGACATCAAGGTCGGCGTTGTCGCAGAGCCAGCTGCCCGGCGGGTCACGTACGCAAGTCGGGGCGGAGGTTGTTGGCGGCTGGACGGCGATAATTCACAGCCGCAGAAATGTGTCGTTTCGTCCATCAGCACCTTGGCAGAGTCGACACTCACCGAGAGCCATGCGAAGAACCCCAACGAGCCGACCAAGCCAATTCGCATTCTTCAGCCGAAAAAAATTCTGCCGACATACTCGGCAGGAATCAAGCTCGCGTTGGTCGCACGCGCGGAAGCCGACCTGTATTTCAATACCTATCCGCGGTTCCACGACTGGGACATTTGCGCGGGACATATCCTCGTCGAAGAAGCTGGCGGCAAGGTAACCGGGCTCGGAGGCCAAGTGGTCGAATATGGATCGCCCGAGGCCGTCCAGACAAATGGTTTGCTAGCGTCGAATGGAAGGCTACATGAGTTGGCGCAAAGCGTCTGGGCTGAGTCTGAGAAAGGCGGCGAGGCGTAGCGAAGACCCTGTGTTTTCTCTCGGGGTTCGTTGTTTGGCGCCGCATGGGTGGTTGGATAAATAATTTCGGAGTGTGTGGCAGCTTGCCTTCTTGGTGATGCCCGCAGCCAAGACTGCCGCGTGCACTTTCTTTTGGACGGCGTTTTCGTGAACGTGATGCCGTCGTTTGACCTCCCGAACTAGTCCATCCGCCCGTGGGTCTGTGCCTAGGATCGTCGTGAAAACAAGTTCCCTTTTTGGAGCAGAGGACAGATTCCAAATCTGTCTGAAAAAATACGGGACAAGTTCAGGGCGATCGGATCCATGAGGGTCGCTTTTTCCCGCGTGTTTTGGAGAGTGTCTTTTTTCGCTACGCGAAAGAACGCCTTTGTGGTTGTTTTCAATCCGAGGAAGCAAATGTGTACACAAAAAACACAAAAATCTGGGCGAGGTATTTTTGCGCTTTTTGCGTACACTTCTTGAGCCTGGCGGGAGGATTTTCGAAAGGTCGTTTTTCGAGCGGGAGGCCCAAAACACATACACAAAAAACACAAAAATCTGGGCCCGGCATTTTTGTGTTTTTTGTGTACGTGTTTTGGGAGTTCGGGTCGCATTTTCGATAGG
>CAYYUU010000652.1:0-5036 GCA_964474955.1 uncultured Alcaligenaceae bacterium
CGACGCCCCGCAGTGGGCCCGTCCGGCCTCTCCCGGCCGCCCGACGGCCGGGGCCTTGAATTCTTCAGAATGAATGTGACTGGCCGTCCACCCGAGCGCCGTTGCTTCGCTGTGAGCGGTCTTCATCATCCCGAAGGGACCACACGTGTACAGGTGGGTGCCTAGTGGTTGGTCCACCAAGATTTGAGGAAAGTTGATTCGATGACCAACATCGTCGTGATAAAGATTAACCCGTTCACCATAATCATCACGGAGTCGTAAGCCATAGTGGGCATCTTCATTACTCCGTGTGGCATAGTGCAATTCCCACATCACATCGGTCCCACGAAGGTCTTCGATCATTGTCAGGAAAGGCGTGATGCCAACACCACCCGCAACGAAGAGGTGTTTCCGAGCCATTTTTACCAGTGGAAAATGATTCATCGGATAGGACACGCGTATGCGGTTTCCCAAGGTTACTTGGTCATGCAGAAACATAGACCCACCGCGGCCATCTTCCTTTCGCCGAACGGCAATCTCATAATGGCTCAAGTTTCGCGGCGAGCTAACCAATGAGTATGGATTTCGAAACTCCCGCTCCGGAGTTTGTAGCACGACAATGATGTGACTCCCGCCAGAAAATGGCGGGAGCATGTCAATGAATGTTGGTCGAAAACGAAATTGTTTGATCAACGGGCTGACCTGTTTGATCTCCTCGATTTCGACTTCGATAGTTCGCTGCATCGAATGGAGCACTCCTGACGGCTGGAGCCTGACTAGATTCTTCGGCGTTACAAATGACTCCTTTGTAAGCCCCAAGGCGAGTCGAATAGTGATCTCGAACTTCCAAAACCCTATTACAGCCAGAACAAGCTGTAGTGGGTTGCATAACGTCGTGATTAAATGTGCGGCAATGTACACAGAAGACTGTCCGAGAATCACGAGGTAAGTATTCCCACTGAATCTCATCCTGGCTCAGCCCGCACCGATTTGCCAGAGACAGTAGAGCGGGCACAAAACCATTGTGACCAGATAAATACAACCGTGTTCCCATTCGACAACGCAACAGAAATCTCTCCAGGCTTTCCAGCAATTCGCTTTCGTCTGCAAACAAGTGTATTCCCAACTCGAGACGAAGCTTGGGCTCGGAAAACCTATGAGTCCAAGGGTTTTCTGGCTGCACAAAGAAGATTTCGGCTTTGGCTCCCCTCGGTAGCTCTTCCAAGAGTCGTCGGAGCGTCCCATGAGCTTGACCGTGACCAACCATCAAGTGAAGGCGGGCTTTATGGTCTGGTTCTAAATTGGAAGGCATTGTCATGTGTCTCTTTTCGAACTCCACGAAGCTAGCGACGACGAAATGCATCACAACATTATGGTCCCAATCAATCTTGTGGATTCGTCGTGAATAGTACATTGTGTTGCAATCCAAATGGTCCAAAATCATTATGAAAGGGATCGGCAAATTTGTGAGGCATCTCAAGTTTTGAGCAAAGTTCTGCCAACAATATTGAGCACCTGTCGTATTAAAAAATACGTCCCTCAGTCCTCACTAAGGAAGCAAAATCGAGAAAATTTCTTGTCCGAGAGTCGATGTAGACTATGTATTATTTCGAATGTCGATTGTGTGTTCCTGCTCTACTCATCGCCGAAATACACACCTATTTTGCAACCATTCGAGTTGATAGAAGATCATCAACCTACAGGAGGTGACTCCAACTGTCCTTAAATGCGACAGTACGTGGACGCTTGTATTTTGATCCGACTACATAGACTTTACGGAGTTTGACAATTCAATGATCGAGCATTGCGACATAGACTTTTCCGTACCCTTTCGCCACCGACTCAGGTTCACGAATGACGTTACGACCGAAGACCAACAGGCGCTGATTGACGTTTTGCAGCAAAGTGGTGATCACCCTGCCAAAGTGCAAATTTGGATCGACAGCCACGTCGCCAAGGCTAACCCTCGTTTCGCAGAACGACTCGTAAAAATAATTCGCAGTAACCCAGGCCAACTCCATCTGACTGACGAAGTTCAACTGGTCGAAGGAGGCGAGGTTTGCAAGAACGATCCTGACCTCATCCATCAGATGCTTGCGGTCATGAACCGATCCAACCTCGACCGCCGGAGCTATGTCATAGTCGTTGGGGGAGGGGCCGTACTCGACGCAGTAGGTTTTGCGGCGGCCGTCGCACACCGTGGGATTCGTCTCATTCGATTCCCTACGACGGTGTTGGGGCAAGATGATTCTGGCGTCGGCGTCAAAAATGCCGTCAACTTGTTCAACAAAAAAAATTGGATGGGAACGTTCGCCGTGCCTTGGGCAGTGTTTAACGACCTGGCTCTGCTCGCCACCCTTCCGGACCGCGATTTCGTGAGCGGGTTCTCCGAAGCAGTGAAGGTCTCGTTGCTCAAGAGCCGTGAATTGTTCGATCAAATTTGCCGCTCCGCATCCCAAATTCGAAAACGCGACATGACGGCAGCCGCTCCGGTGATCGCGGAATCGGCCAAGTGGCATTTGAAACACATCACTCACGGTGGCGACCCGTTCGAAGCCCTCGAAGCACGCCCACTCGACTTCGGCCACTGGTCGGCCCACAAACTCGAACCGATGAGCAACTTCCGCATCCGCCACGGCGAAGCCGTTGGGATCGGCGTGGCCATTGACGTGGTTTACTCGTCGATCGTCCACGGCCTGCCACGCGTCGATGCCGAGCGTGTCCTTCGCTGCATCCACGACCTTGGCATGCCTCTGAGCGATCCCTTACTCCACAAAGACATCAACATTCTCTTCGACGGCCTAGAAGAATTTCGACAACACCTTGGAGGACGATTGACTGTGACCATGCTCGAAGGAGTCGGGGAGCCGATTGACGTGCACGAAATTGACCACGATTCCATGAGAGCAGCCATCGAGTGTGTTTTGGCGTTCGAGCAGCAGTTACAACACTCCGTTTCCGACGGAATGGTCTGGCAACCAATCGCCGATGGGAACACCGAGACATTCGTGTCGACCCTCCGAAGCTGATTGTTTCCCTTGAATAAAAATGGAAGTGCCTAATGCCCACGGTCCCCGAAAACCTTGGAATCGAAACTCTCGTACCCCTCCTCGGTGAGATCAATGACTTGAAACGCGTTTATGTCGCAGGAGATGCGATTAGTTTCGCATCCCGCGGATTCCTCCGAGCTTGGCAGACCTTCCGAACAGGCGAACCCGCCGACTCAATCCTGTGGAGGGAAATGACTGCGGCAGTCGCCGGAGCGCGTCTCGGTGGGATCAACACCGAAGTCATGACAAATGGGGGTCTAAGCACTGCGGCACAAAGAAAAGTCTACCGCAGGGCCATAGAAGAAGTCCGACCTCAACTCCACCCAACGACTTTTGACAATCTCCTTGACGGCATCGACCTGCTTCTCCACGCCGACTCGCAAGGCGAAGAACCTCCACCTACTTTTGCCTTGCGGTTGGCCGGACAACCGCGTGCTGGTGCCACTCGTCCGGGACACCCTCGACTCATCCTGGAACCTCCCGAGAATCATGCAGACCATTGCTACATTGTGGCGGTGACGTCTGTCCTCGTCGCTCCCTATTTTGGCGCCACTCCCGAGTTACCCTTCCTCGCCGGACTCTCGCACCACCTGCACAATGCGTTCATGCCCGATTCCGGATTCACGGGCGAAGAGTTACTGGGCGACTACTTGGAGGGCTTGATGGAGACGTTCACGTCTCGATCGCTCAAAGAGCTACACCCGTCATTGCAAACCGAGATTCGAGACGCTCGGAAGCTGCTGCCACACGCAGACACTTCCGAGGCAAAAGCCTTTCACGCGGCCGACGTGTTGGATCGAGTATTGCAAATGGTCCAGTATGAACGAGTCGCAAACTTTACGCTGGGACAAGCTTTAGAAGATCTTGACCTCGTCCATCCAGGTCCTTTGCAGAAATTTCAAAACGACGTATTGGAGCAAGCGCAACTGTGGGGGGCAACATGAGCACGGACGCGATGAACAAAGTCTCGAACGAAAGCGCCTTGGACCTAGTCGACGCTCCTCCAGGCGTGAAACTCATGAGTCCGACGAATGGTGCGACTCTGGAAGTGTCCTCGATCCAAGGACCAGGGACAGGAATTCTGTACGACGGAGATGAATTCTGGCCTGTCGTCGAAGGGATTCCATACCTCCGGGCGGACAAGGAGAGTTTGCGGCGAGAGGTCATCCAGTACCTGCGAGTCGGATCGTGTCGGGAGGCCTTGAACTGTCTCCTGCGTGACCAAGACGATTTCGCGCCGGATCCACCACCGACATCGGAACGTTTAAATCAAATCATTGATGGAGTCATGAGTAAGGGTCTATCACTTCGCACAGCGATGGAGATGCTCGAGTACGGTCCTGTCGCACACTACTTTGCCCACAGGTGGTCGACTCCCACGTTTCTCTCGGGCCTGGGACTCTTGGCCCAGCACTGGATTGGTCCGGACGTCGTGATAGAAATCGCTTGCGGAATCGGTCAGTTCCTCCGGAAACTCCAACGAAATAACATTCCGAACGTTGGGGTCGACGTCGTGTACTCCAAGCTGTGGCTGGCGAAGCAGTTTGTGTGCCCAAATGCAACACTCGTTTGTGCCGACGTGACTCGCAGAATGGTGCCATTAGAGGTCGGGGCATCGATCACGTCGACGGTCTTTTGTCATGATGCCTTTTACTTTTTCCCCAACAAACAGCACGTGGCGGCAGAATTCTCTCGGCTCACCCACGACGCCGGAAACATTCTCGTTGGCCACGCCCACAACGTCGAAATCGACCACGGGGTTGCGGGGGCACCCCTGACCCCAGAAGGTTATGCCGAGTTGTTCCCGTCGGCACTCCTCTTCGACGACAACGATTACGTCGATGTCTACATGGGAGAAAAAGTGGCCTTGCCGAAGACGTCGGAAGAACTCAGAAAGAGCGAAGCCATATCTTTGGTCACGACAGGGACAACGAGACCTCGTGAAAACTGGAATTTGACTCGTCCGCCGTTGAACACTCCCCTCCGACTCAATCCACTGTTGCAAGT
>CAYYUU010000653.1:0-5029 GCA_964474955.1 uncultured Alcaligenaceae bacterium
CGGAACGGACCTGGACGACGGGCTCGACGTCATCGAAATGGAATTCGAAGAACGCGGCGGACACGACGCCGACATCCGCGGCTTTTGTTTTTATCACCTCCAAGACCTCCATTGCACAATCGACGGTGGTGGCTTATACCTCGCCTTTGGGGACGTCGACGGAGACGATGAGCAAGCCGTCGAAATCGGACACGAGATTGCGGCGAAATGTCGTGAGCATGAGTTGGAGGTCGCGTGGAATGGGTCGATCCAGACACGGTTGCTTGTGAAGGTGAAGTGGCAACGGAGATCACCTCAACCCGGATAGCATCGTGAACGAAACATAACTCCAAGCCGAAATTCGCGAAGTCGTCAAGAAGCATGTTTGGGGTGGGTTTTATAGCAAGAATTCTGTCGAGAAAATCGTTTGCGAAGACATGTTCTTTGATCACGGCGTGGACCGAAGGTGGGTGAAAAAGGTCGTCGCCGAAGAATGGAAAAAGAAACTCGCAGAAGAGAAGAGTTGGCCGACGGAAACCGATTGTGACAAGCTCAATCGTGGCTTTGTGGCTCTGAACGAGGCGGGGATTTTGGCCCTACACAACGCAGGCGTCACGCCCTCGGATGGAATGTGTGATGTTGCCGACCTGTACGCGCAACGTGGAAAAGAACGATCTGGCCTGCGAGGGTATTGTTACTACCACAGCCAAGAAGTGGAGTCGGCGTTGGCTGGAAACGGATTGTATCTCTTGTTTGGGCAAATGGCGGGAGGCGGGCAAGGCATCGAAGTTGGACAGGAGATCCAACGAACTTTGGAAAACGCCGGGCTAACCGTCGTTTGGGATGGGACGCTCGACTCCTGTATCAAAGTCGCTCCTTTCAAATGGCAACGGAGATGCAAAGACGCCACGCGAAAGCGCTAGACTTCAAGGCCGTTTCACCCTCTTTTTCACCATCGTCCACAGACACGGAATCCCATCATGGCAGAACGGAAGCCACCATCCCCGAAAACTGAGAAGCCCACCGCGAACAGCGATCATTACACCGTCCTGGCGAGGCGGTATCGGCCACAACAGTTTGGCGAACTCGTGGGGCAAGAGCACGTCGCCCAGGCCCTCACGAACGCCCTGAAATCGAACCGTGTGGCTCACGCGTATTTGTTCACCGGAAATCGCGGAGTCGGAAAAACGAGTACGGCTCGAATCCTGGCCAAGGCGTTGAACTGCGTCGAAGGGCCGACCGCCAAGCCCTGTGACAAGTGCGATATCTGCCGGAGTATTGCCGAAGGCGAAGACTTCGACGTCCTCGAAATCGATGGCGCGAGTAATCGCGGGATCGACGAAATCCGCGAAATCCGCCAGAGCGTCAACTTCCGACCGACCCGCGCTCGTTACAAAATTTATATCGTCGACGAAGTCCACATGCTCACGCGGGAGGCGTTCAACGCCCTGTTGAAAACGCTCGAAGAACCACCCGAGCACGTCAAGTTTTTCTTCGCCACGACGGAAGTTCAAAAAGTTCCCGTGACAATCCTCTCACGGTGTCAGCGTTTCGACTTTGCCGGGATTAACGTCAAGAGCCTCGCGGCACAGCTCGGAAAGATCGTCGAGAGCGAAGGCCGACAAGCCGACCCGGAAGCCCTCGACCTCGTCGCGCGTCGTGCGGGCGGTTCGATGCGAGATGCCGAATCGATCTTGGATCAGTTGCTCGCCTTCACTGGCGAAAAATTGACCACCGAGCAAGTCCAAAACTTGTTGGGAATTTTCAACGACGAACGAATTACGACCCTTGTCGATGCAGTAGTCGCGCAACAGCCTGCCCAAGTTTTGCAATTGCTTGCTCAAGCCGTCGACGAAGGATTGGATTTACAGGAGTTGTTGAATCAACTGATTGAATACTGGCGGGATTTGATGGTCGTCCATTGTGCCGGAGCCGAAGGGCAATCTCTGAGCGTGACGGGGGCATTTCACAAGAAGCTCACGGAACAAGCCAAGGCTCTCTCGATCGACGGGATTCTCGCCGGGCTAGATATTCTCGTGAGCACGAAAACGAAACTTGGTCGCGGCAGCCAACACGGTCGCGTTCTCGTGGAAATGGCTCTCGTGCGGCTCTCTCGACTCGGCGAATTACGTTCGCTTTCGGAAATCGCCGCCATGTTAAAGTCGGGTGCGATGGCGTCCCCGGCGAAGAAATCAACTTCAACGTCAACCGACGGAAGGCCACCGGGAAGACTTTCGACACAACCAGAAACGACTGCGCAGAGTGGGAGTCTGGAGGCTGGAAAAAAAAAAGTGAGCCGGTAAACAGTTCCGACACGAGCACCGAATCGACGCTCTCGGAAGCCAACTTGGTGGCACTGTGGCCACAAGTTTTAGAGAAGTTAGGGGTTCTTGCGTCGCGGGAATTGAAAGATATTAAGAAGCTAGCAATTATTGGACCAAATTCTCTAGCAATCCAGGTTGCTGCCCGCTATAATTGGGTAAGTGAGACGCAAAAAGACACGGATCGGGTGAGCCAGATCGAAAAAGCACTCTTTCAACTTACTGGTCACCAATACAAAGTTCGAATCGAATCTCCGACCGATGATACTGAATCGATGCCGGGAGATAACGCCAATGGAACGGGGTCTCCACGCCCACCGTCCGCGCGTGGCCACGGAGGATTCGACCTCGAAACCGCGCCGGAACTCGTCAAGCGGGCGAGCGAAATTCTCGGCGCTTCGGTCATGTTGGAAAAAACGGACCCGGACTTTGGCAAAGAAAACCCATGAACTAATAAATTTTTGAGACCCGCGACATCGAAGAAAAATGGACTGAAATCAGAATCCGTGCTTCGGAACACACCACGCCGCCAATTGACGGCATATAATTTCCGGAGTAAGACATTCCCAGAAGGGGACGGTTCAATAAGTGGAGCGTTTTGGGATGTCGCCTTTCGCGGGGAACTCGAAATAAATGTTTGTCCGGTTGTTGAATTTGTCGTAGGGACACGCGACTCGCGCGTACTAAAGAAAACCCGACCAACGAAAAAGTACATGCGAGCCGTGTGCACTCTGAAAATTCGACCAACGAAAACTACGAAACGAACAACAAGGCGTTCTTTCGCTCCGCGAAAGACGACACTACTTATCCAACCGCCATCGGGACCGAACAGGGCCACCCAAGAACGAGCCGGAGTGAGAAGTTTTATGTTTAAAGAATTTGGCCAAATGATGGGCTTGATGAAAAACCTCCCCAAGATCAAAGAGGAGGTCGAACAATTCCAGCAAAAAGTTGGGCAAATCACGGCGGAAGGGTCCGCGGGCGGTGGCATGATCACTGTCAAAATGAATGGCCACTGCGAAATCGTCTCGTGCAAGATCAGTGACGAAACGATGGAGATGAACGACCGCGAGATGCTCGAAGATTTGTTCCGGGCGGCTACGAACCAAGCCATCCAGAAAATCCAGCAAGCCATCGCGGAAGAGCGAGTGAAAATGACAAGTAGCCTCGGAATCCCGGCCGGAATGGATTTGCCAGGATTGTCGTGACGACGGAGGAGAGGATTCTGCGGAGCCCGCCAAGCATTCGGACGGCACGTTTGCTCCCCAGACCGGCCATCGTTTCAACGCCGTGCTTTTCCTGATTTGGTGATTGACGAGAAACTTTCCAAGACCAAAGCGTTCTTGTCTAGTTGAGGTGCGCAAAATGAAACAGCTTCGCTTCCGCCGTCCTCCCGACGAGGTGGAAAAAACTTTTTGGTTCGGCCCAAACGACGAAGGATTTTCCTTTGGCGTCGTTCCACAAACCAATCGACGGCTCCGCCTCCCGCCACTCGGCGAGTCACGTCCTAACAACGAAGTTCGGAGTTAACGACCATGGCAGGCATGAGCTTTCAAATGGGCATGGCGACGAAAATGTCGCAGTCGATGGTCTTGGCCCCTCGCATGATTCATTCGATGGAGATACTCCAACTCCCCATCATGGATCTGCAGCAAAAGATTTCTGAGGAGCTGCAAGAGAATCCCTTCCTCGAAGTTCAGGAAGGGTCGAAAGACGGCCCGGAAGCCGACGGCGTCGAAGGAGCTGATGCGTTCGAACAAACCGACTCCCAAGACCCAGCCGACCCCAACAGCGAATTGGTCATCGACGTCAATGGCGACGGCGCCGAAGACTTCGATCGACTCACGTCCATCAACGACGACTGGTCGGATCACTTTAACGAGGAACACCGCGTATCGAGCAACCGGATTGAGGAAGAGTCCGACAAGAAACACCTGGCCGAAACGAACATGGTGGCTCGCTCGCCCTCTCTCACCGAACACCTTGAAGAACAGCTTGGCTTCCTCGACGCGGACCCAGAGCAGATCGATTTGGCCCGCTACATCCTGGCTTACATTGATCCAAAAGGGTATCTCAATACGACTCTGGAAAACATCGCCGCCTCGTACGAACGTCCGGTCGAACTGATCGACGTGGAAGAGGCTTTGTACCTGATCCAGATGCTCGAACCTGCGGGCGTTGGCGCTCGCGACTTGCGAGAGTGCTTGCTTTTGCAAGTGACTCACGAAACTCCACACTTTGAAGTCGTCCGCGTGATCATCCAAAATCACCTCGAAGACGTTCGCTTCAACCGCTTGCCGAACGTCCAAAAAAAGACGAACTTCTCTATGGACACGATCCAGGAAGCCGTCGAAGTGCTGCGGCACTTGAACCCGAGACCGGGAGGCCAGTTCTCCGACGAAAACACTCACTACGTCGTGCCGGACGTGATCGTGGATCGGACCGAAGATGGCGAATACGAAGTGCGGCTCGTCGACGACTGGACGCCGAGCTTGTACATCAGCAAACGCTATCGCGAATTGATCCGGTCGAAGGTCTCCGACGAAAAAGCCAAGGAGTTCGTCAAAGATAAGATTCAATCGGCAAAGTGGCTCATCGAGGCGATCGAACAACGACGTAGCACTCTCCTTCAGGTGACGAAGGCCATCATCAATCACCAGAAGGCTTTCCTGGAACACGGAATCGATCACATTCGTCCGCTCAAGATGCAGCAGATTGCTGACCTCGTC
>CAYYUU010000654.1:0-5016 GCA_964474955.1 uncultured Alcaligenaceae bacterium
AGGCCCACGAGAGCCCCGAAGTCATCGACGGCACGGCGACGACCTTCGACGGCAACTCGGCGGCGGCAATTGACGCGGACCCCGGCTTGCGAGATGCCTGGGAGATGCAGGTCGATCACTTCCCCGACAACAACGAACTCGGCTTGATCATCTTGAAGACCGACACCGCTTACATCGATCCGAACTCCAACGACCTCGTCGTCATCGGGTCTTTCGGCCGGGACCGCATCACTATTAACTCCAGGAACGAGAGCGCCATCACGGTCCGGACCAATTTGGTGCGTGAAACGTTTGATCTGACTCCCTTCCCCGATGCCCACATCGTCGTCTTCGGCCTCAACGATCGCGACTACATCTCCCTCACGGGAAGTCGATCGAACGAGGTGTTTGCCGGCAACGGCAACGACACGATTTACGGCAGCATGGCCGACGACGTCCTCCGCGGCGAGGGCGGTAACGACTACATCAACGGTCGGGCCGGTAACGATGTGATTATTGGTGGGTTCGGGAATGACACTCTCTACGCCAGCCAAGGGGATGACATCCTGGCCGGTGGACACATCATCCGGACGTACGACGAGATGATCGCTGACCTGGCGGCTTGGACTGGTGGGGCTGGAATTATGACCGCGTTGGCCAGTTTCGTCACGGACCTAACGGATCCCGAGGATAGCGACAATCGAGATCGATTGGTCGGCTATAGTCGTGGCCGAGAAGCCTTCGTCCGTCGATCCAATGACGTACTCTCCGGCTTCAGCGGATCGGATGAAGATTGGACCACCTGGTAATTCGATCTTCGAAACCTGACTCAGAAATGAAAGAACCAAAGAGGCTGTCGGTTGAACCGACGGCCTTTTTTATTGAGAGACTGGCGGTGAGCACTCGCACTGAACACCAGCAAACTCGACTCATACGTCGCCAAACTCCCCAGAATCTCCTATCACAACCAGTGACGTTTAGTTCATTGACCAAAGACATAACTCCTGTGTCTCACCTCGGAAAGGATCTACCCCATGAAGCGTCTGGTTGTTTTGCTCGGTGTCCTGGCAATTCCTTTTGCCCTCGTGGCCTGTGGGGGAAACTCTGGCAAGCAGAAAAAAGGTACCGTGGCGAAGAAAGGTGCCGTGGCGGACGAAGCCAAAAAGGCTTACGAGAAGTTCCGCAAGTCGACGAAGGAAGCGTACGACAAAGTGGGAAAAACCGTTGAGAAACTCAAGGAACGACTCAAGTACGTCAGCGGCGAAACGAAAGAGCAACTCGAAAAGACCATCGCATCGCTCGAGAAAAAGCAGAAGGCTGCGAAAGAGCAGTTAGACAAACTCGGCGACAAGATGGAGAAAGGTTGGGACAAGTCCAAGCCTGACGTCGAGAAATCTATCGAGGAGTTCAAGGAAGCATCCAAGTCCGCCTACAAAGAAGTCATGGATCAATCCAAGTCTCTTTGGAAATCGACGAAGCAAGCCACAGAAGATGCCATCAAGAAATCTAGCGAGAAGCTCGAAAAATTAAAAAAGTTGGCGAAGAAGAAAAAAGGGAAAGCGAAAAAAGAGATCGACGAGCAGATCAAAAAGCTCGAATCGTTCAAAGAAAAAGCCGATGACCAACTCGAAAAACTAGGCGACAGTTTCCAGGAAGGGTGGGAAAAGACACACTCCAACGTCGAGTCGGCTTGGACTGAACTCAACCAGGGCCTGAACAAACTCTGGGAAAAGTTCAAGAAGAAGAAAAAAGAAGAAGATTAACGACGAGTCCGTTCGTGGGTATATGAGATACTGGGTGGATAGATTATTTCTGGACCACCCAGCATTCAAATCCAATTAACCGTTGCTGACTGCGGGAATGAATTTGCAGGCAGCAATAAAATTTCTCATCGAATAGCCAAGTCGTTAGTACTTCCCGTAAGCCCGCAAGAACGCTCGCGTGAAGCGTCCCCGGTCGCCCCGATAGGTCCGGTAAAGCTTCGGCGTCCACACTCGCAACTCGTTCGTCGTGGGTTCACGCCCCACGACTTGTCGGAACATCGTCGCGACCCATACGCTCGGGCTGTTGCGACACCGATCGAAGTATTCACTCGACGAGAGAATTCCGACCCGCACGTCGCGAAGTTCCATCTGGCCACTCGCGACGGCACCGAGCCAGCCCGGCACGTCCCTGGGCGTAACGACTCGCCCGAGGTACTTCGCGTACCACCGTTGAATTGTTCGAAATGGCGTATTGCGACCTGCGAACCCTGGCCCTTTTTTCGGGATGACAATGATCGGCGGACGCGGAAGCGGAGGTCTTTTGGGGAGGTTGGGGTCGAGTTGGACAACTACCCGAGTGACACGCCTCGTGTCCCCATCGAGCACTTTCATGGTCACCCGTCCAGCCCCATCGGCCCGGTTATTCATCACGTCGCTGATGTCGTACAGCCGACCTCGGACATACCCGACGAGTGTACCAGAGACACTCATGACCGTGTCTCCCACTCCGAAGCCCGCCCGGGCCGCCGCCGAACCAGGCTCGACGCGGGTGATGACACAACCCGCATTTGTGTTTCGAACGGCCACGCCAAACTTCCACCGGGCCGGGGCGACGCCCTGGAAACGCTGGTAGTATCCCGTCTGGGCCAAACCCGTCTCGGCCAACGTACCGAACGCCAACGCGACGACCAAGGCCGTACAAACAATACGTATCATGAACATGCTCCTTCCGTAGCCAACAAGTTATTTCAGGTCTTCGATGCCAAGTCGCTTGAGTTGTTTTGCCTGGACCTCTCGATCCAAAAGGTGGAAACCATCGCGGAACAATAACCCCTGGCCCTCAAGCCGGTACACGAACACCAGAAATTCTTTGACCAACGGCGGCAACTCTTTTCCTTTCGGCACGGCCACCACGAGGTGACACGTCCGCCGCAAGTACGAGTCGACCTCCCCGTCCTCGAACGGTCCGATGGCCACCGACTTGACCTTCTCCCTGACGTTGATGGCCCGCGAATACCCAATTGCAGTGGGGTCCTTGGCAACGGCCTCGACGATCTGGCTGTAGCTGTCGTGTTCCTTCGCCGTCTTGGCCCCGTCCTTCCCGGCGCCGGCCTTCCACAGTAGAAAACGTCGCGTCCCGGAGTTCTTGTTGCGGCCGTGCAGGACGACCTTCTTGTCCTTCCACTTGCCCTCGAGGCCGAGCTGTCCCCAAGTCAGCGGTTCCTTCTTGTCGTAACCGAAGAGCAATTTATACTGTTCCAGCGAGAGCCGTCGAATGGGGTTCTTGGGGTGCACGATGATGGCCACGTCGTCCCCGCAGACGGGGAACATGAAGAGCTTCTTGCCGAGCGTTTTCTCCCAACTTCGGAATTGCTTCGCGCCCAGCTTTCGACTCACGCCCATGACCGCGAGATCGTTCTTCTTCAGCTCCGCCAAGGCCGTTTCGGAACCTTCGCTGCGAATTTCGAACTTCATCTTGGGGTGGAATTTCTTGAACGCGGCTGTCCACAAGTAGATCATGTGGCTCATCGTTTTCGAGCCCCCGAGGTAAAACGTTCCCTCCAATTTCTTGGATGGGTCATACGGAATGCCGGTCGGCACGATCTCCGGACCGAAGTGACCGACGTGGGGCGGTAAGGGGTGGTCGTTGACGGCCACGACGCCCTCGTGGGGGATCTCCGTCAGGACATACCGAAAGCCCGGTCGTAGGTCCCGCGTGGCGATCGCGAGGACCTTCAAGTTGCCTTTCTCGTCGAGCGAGAAACTCGGTTTGATCCGCGACCCGCGAGTCGTTGAGACGATCACCAACGAGTGCGAAAAGTCGATCCTGGGGACCTTACCTTTCGCTTCCCACCCCTTCCACAAGATGCTCAGGCTCTCGTTCGTCGTGAGGGCCTGGGGTGCAATTTCTTGTAAGCGGACGTCCTTGACCGAGCCGGTCCATTGTTTGATGGGCTTGACTTTGGTTTCGTCCGCACGGGATTGCGACACCGCGAGCACGAGCACTCCGAGAAGTGTTACAAGAATCCATTTCAAAATACACACAGTACTTTCCTTTCCCTGGAGGTGATGAAGAAACCATCTGTACCGCTACGATGAAAATCGAATCCGGCGGTTTTTCGGGCAGCCCCCGGCGGGGACCTAAAACGATGAGTTCAATGGCATGCTCAATATAAATGATGTGGTCGGCATCTCGACCGAATTCATTCGGTTCCGGTCCCGAGAGAAAACCGGACGGGAGCGAAAGTCCTAATTCCCCATCCAATATGCAAATTCGCATTCGGCTTGTCGAAAGCCACCCGTATGAGCTTGATCTGGCGGACACGACCGAGATGGGTTCATTTCTTAGTGGAATCGTGGATTTATATTTTCCTCAGGATAGTCATGGAAAGGACGAAATTCAATCCCCGGACCCTAAACTCAACCTTGCCGCTTCCTCGCGTCGACATAAGCATACTACTCCTGGGAAGATAGAATTCGAACTCTGTCCGTTGAGGGAACCAAGCGTGCCTCCAGATCCAAAGAAGTCCTCCCTCCGTCAATTCATTGAAAACAGTCGGATTCGGTTAATCGCCCTTTTGGTCGTGGGGTTGGTGTTGATTGCCGTGGGTTTGTTCGCGTGGTTGTGGGTCCCGAGCACACAAACGTATCCCGTCAACGTGACCGGCGGGAACGTGGCGTTAAACCGGCACAAGATTGCGGACTATCTCAAACGCCACGAAAGTGAACTCAATCTCAAAGTCTCGATCCGACCCACCGAGGGAACGCCCGAAGCCGTTCGGCTCGTCCAGTCGAAGGAACTCGACTTGGCCGTCGTCAACGGTTTGCTCAAGTTCCCCGAGGCCGATAACGTCCGCCAGGTCGCGACGATCACCATCGAAGCCGTCCACCTGCTTGTCAAGGCCGAGCACGCCGACAAGGTCGCGGCCGACTACAGCAAGTTGAATGGCCTTTCGGTCGACGTTGGGCCGGACAACTTCGAGACGGCGTTCCTTACCCGGTCGGTACTCAAATTCTTACGGTTAAAGCCGGCCAGGACGGTCGCCAAGACCGA
>CAYYUU010000655.1:0-5001 GCA_964474955.1 uncultured Alcaligenaceae bacterium
GAAGGACTTTGAGAGCATTGGCTCGTTTTCAAAGTCCCTCTCCCCGCTTGCGGGGAGAGGGATTTAGGGTGAGGGGAAAACTTTCGGTCTCAAAGTGAGCGCCGTTTAATCCTCATCCACAGAGACGAGCCTCTCGATGAACTCGTGGAAGCCATGACCCAATAAATACAGGTGCTCGTACCCCTCTGGCTTGGGAGGTAGTTGGCCGGAGCGACGCCTCTCAAGGTAGTCCACAATCAAAGGGCTCAGGTTCGGAAACATTTGATAGAATTGCTCGTCGGACCAAAGAGATCGTTGATCTCGATCAAAAAAGTAAACGTGTCCGTCGTCTGGACCGCCACACCGAAGGACAATCATGCACCCATTCATTCCAGCGGCAGCCACGGCGACGAAATCCGGTGTCCCACCAACCGAATCAGTAGCCCAGCGGATGTCGTACACCTCGTATTCGGGGACCATGTGCCCGTAAAACATGTCAACCCAAGCCCCATTGCCATTCGGAGTCGGTTGTTCCAAGAAGTCGCATGTGGCGCTACCATCCCACCCACCGAACTCGAGAAGAAAATCCCGGTATTCGGCAGGGAGACGCAAAACATAATTTCGCTCGAACTTCGCGACGAATTCTTCCGTGATTGGCAATTGCCAATCTGTGGGGCTATAGCCAAGACTTTCGAGCTTGTTGCGAATCGATTCCATAAATCTTCTCCGCCGCCGAACGACCCCGTACGTGAGCGGGGTCCTTTTCGGTCGCATTGAACTCGGAGGAGTCGTTAAGACAACGCCGTCGCGAGACGCGGTTTGTCCAGTACAAGATCCACGACCCAACAGCCTCGAACGTGTTCCCCACCCGAGCGGCAGTGCGCAAGAATCTCTGCGTCGGTGCAGCCGGCCTCCTCCAGCGCGTCCGCGAACACCGGCATCAGACCGAACTCCCGGTTCTCGTATATGTCCTGGGCGAGCCGAGCCACTCTGCCGCCGTCCCAGCCGAGCCACGTCGGGTCAAGCTTGCTGGGACGGAACGGGTTCCCGACCAAGTCTCGCACCAAGTCCGCCTGGGCCCGCCACTCCTTGGCGTAAGCGGCCTGGGCCGTTGCGTTGCCGGCTTCCTCCTCGCCGCCACCAACAACCCATGCCTGGAGGGCAGCGCACTTTATTGCTGCCGCGGCCCGATGCGTCGGCAGTTTGTACTCGCCAAGTGACATTTTTGTCGCAACTACTTCGAGCATCGCCGCAGCCGCGATCACCGCTGTGTATTTCCCATAAAAATCTGCGGTAGTCGCTCGCTTGACCGCCGGATCGCTGGATTGCTCGGCTGCCTTCCAGATGGCCTCCGCCTCCGCCTTCTCCGCAGAGCAACACTTCCAGGCAGCGCGGACCGTCTTGGCTGCCGCCTTCAGGTCACTCAAATCGACGGACTCGTCGGCGTAGGCTTCGGCCACTGCGAGTCCCCGACGAAGTCGCTCGTCGGTAAGCAAGTGCTCGATGCGGCGACAGCAAGCACACGCGAACAGCCGGATCTTCCGATCGGTGATCCGACGGTGACGCGGTCGCAGCCATTTCAGCATCGCCATCACGTCGTCAGTACTCTGCCATTCGTCCTCGGTCATGAGTTCCTTCCATCTAACAAGAATGAAAACGAATGATCAGTCGAGCGATTCAGCTCATCCGCTGCGGGACCGAGCGATCTATCAACTCCGGACAGCCTCCATGTCCCCGCTATCAGAGCGGCTTACGTTTGGGTTGGGCACAGCTCGTCTTTTCAAAGTCCCTTGCCCCGTTTACGGGGAGAGGGCCAGATCTGAGCGAAGCGGGGAACGCTGCGGGTGAGGGGTTCTTCGGCTCGGGCACCTCGAACTGGACACAACCCAAACGTGAACCGCTCCAATCAGCAGCGTTCGGCGATATTACTCCTTCCCCAACACCAAATCAACAACCCAACAACCTCGGACGTGCTCTCCAAACTCCCGGCAGTGTGTCAAGATAAGGACATCGGAGCATCCCGCTTCCTCCAAGGCATCGGCCAAGATCGGCAGGCGATCAAAGGCCCGATCCGCATATATCTCCTTAGCGATGGTAACAACGGTACGGTTATTCCACCGCAGCCAAGGCGCATCGATTTTAGACCGCCTGAACGGATTGCCCATCACGTCGCGGCACAGCCGACATTGCAACAATTCCGCTTCTCGCGCGACGGCCTGCGCCGTCTCATGATTCACCGACAGGGCTTCCCGGACCAAGGCTTGCGGAACATCGCGGACGACATAAATAGCCCCCTCAGCATGACCATGATTGTGACGGACATCAGTCCATGATGCGAATGAAGCCGCGTTCAGAGCGAGCCACTTGGGGTCGGACTCTTCGTACGGATCGTGCTCGATGGCGTCCAAGGCCTCGCTCTGCGCCACCTCAAGCTCCTCATTGGTCGCCAATCCATCCGCATGCCTTTCGGCAGTTTCCACTGCCCTCTGGCCAACTGGCGGTATGAGATGCCAAACGATTCGAGCACACGCGCAGGCGACAAGCCTGAACTTCCGGCGACTGGCAGCGTCTCGTTGGTTCAGCTCATCGATCAGTTCGCCGGCGCTTTCCGACGCCAGCCAATCTTGCTCGTTCATAGTGTCTCCGGAGATCCGCCAACGCGTCTGCGAAGGTGTGCGGCCCGAAATGAGCCTGACTTGAAAATAACCGCAGCGACGAACTGCATCAACTTGAGCGAGTTGTTCGGTCATCGAAACCGGCGACACACTCGACTCCAAGTCTTCAAGAACAGCAGAGTTCCCGGACCCCATTCACACAATATTCACCGAACCTACTTTCTCCCAAAATCGGCGATTTGTTCGCATAATTTTGATAGCCGATCCTGCCCCACTTTCTATGTTGATTCTGTTCTTTCGGTACTCGACTTAACAATGGAGGTTTACGATGCGGAAGGTTTTGACAGCCGTTTTGGCACTGAGCGTGATGGGATTTTGGACAGCATCCGCGGAAGCAGCGCGGAGGACGACGACCGTTGAGTTGCTCTCGATCAAATTGGATCGGCAGCACATTAGCGCCGAGTCGTACTACAACGGCACTTCGTACAGCGGCGGCGGCATCATGGCCTGTTACGCCACTTTTCAGGTGACCGTGAAGAATCGACGCGGCAAGATCGTTGAACAGTACACTTACGAAGAGAACGTGTCACTCGACGCCGACTGGAGTTCGAGCAACCCGAACATCTACCCCGTGTTCTCCACCGACCTGAACGACGCTCTCTACGATGCTCCGGAAGGCCAAGAAGACGGCCTGTGGATCTACGGCGGCGACAGCCCCAACGACGGCACCACCACCGTCACCGTAACCTACGGCGGCAAGACCGCTACCGGTTCCATCACCTTCTGGTCCACCTGAGCCACCATTCAGTACTCCCCTCGAACCCCGGCCAGGTAGCGCGAAATCTATTGCCGTCCGTTGTTGTGTTCGTCGTAGGCACACGCGGTTCGCGTGTGCCCAGAAAACTCGGCCAACACAAGGGTACACGCGAGCCGCGTGTACCTACGAACCAGACAAGCATTTCTTTGTCGAACTGATTTGAATTGTCGGTTGGTCTATGACAGCCCGAAGCGCGAGTTTTGTGGCCGCGTTGGGCGAATGCACAGTTGTGGTTTTGTATTGCGTTCTGCGGTCTTGGGAGGAATGTTTTTGGGTGAAAACCTCAGGCAATGATGTCGCGAACCACATGTCCATGCACATCCGTCAAACGAAAATCCCGACCTGAATACCGATACGTCAATCGTTCGTGATTGAGCCCCATCAAGTGCAAGATGGTCGCGTGTAGATCGTGAACATGAACTCGATTTTCGACGGCAGTGCATCCGAAACGATCGGTGGCCCCATACGTGAAGCCGGGTTTCACTCCGCCGCCGGCCATCCAAACGGTAAAGCCATAGTGGTCGTGGTCACGACCTCGTTGCCCTTCCGACGTGGGCGCTCGGCCAAACTCGCCTCCCCAGATCACGAGCGTTTCGTCCAACAACCCACGTTGCTTGAGATCGACGAGTAGCGCGGCGATTCCTTGATCGCATTCACTAGCCAAACGAGAATGACCATTAACGATGTTGTTATGACCCGTGTCCCACGCTATGTCATATCCATCAATCGAATGCGAGAGCTGAACCATTCGCACTCCGCGTTCGATGAGCCGTCTCGCGAGCAGACACCCCTTGGCATATTCGGTGTTGCCATAGAGGTTGAGAGTCGTCCGAGTCTCACGAGTTAAATCGAAAGCCTCGGGGACGGCCATCTGCATCCGGAAAGCCATCTCCATCGACTGGATGCTCGCCTCGAGTTGTTGGTTATGTCCTTGCCGTTCGAGATCGATTCGGTTGAGGCGATTCAACAAATCGAGTTGTCGTCGCTGCTGTTGCTGCGGCAGATTCGGACTCCGCAAGTTTTGGAGGATCGCCTCCGGTCGCATCTGATGAATGTTGACATAAGTTCCGGCGTACGCTCCCGGCAGAAACGCATTGCCCCAGTTGGCGAGCTTGCCGCGAGGTTGGGCACGCGGGCTCATGGCGATGAAGCCCGGAAGGTTTGCGTTCTCGCTCCCCAATCCGTACGTGAGCCACGCACCCATGCTCGGTCTATTCGGCTGGAGGTGGCCAAGGTTCATCATGAGAATCGCCCCGGCGTGTTCGGGGATGTCGGTGTGCATCGAATGGATGAAGCATATGTCGTCGACTTGTTGGCCGACGTGGGGAAAAATCTCGCTCACCCATTTGCCCGACATTCCGTATTGCTGGAACTCAAAGGGCGAGGGCATCAGGCCGTTGCGAGTGTTCCGCAGTGTCCGCCGATCAACCAAACTCGGGCGTTGACCTTCATATCTCTTGATGTCCGGCTTGTAGTCAAACGTATCCACTTGCGAAGGCCCACCCGGCATAAACAGCTGAATCACTCGCTTGGCCTTCGGAGCAAAGTGCGGCGGTTTCGGCGCGAGCGGTGAAGCGTTCGGCGTCGCGT
>CAYYUU010000656.1:0-4993 GCA_964474955.1 uncultured Alcaligenaceae bacterium
CGTTCGGGTTTCACGGGACGACTCATGCGCCGGATGTGACGAATCGTTACGATCACAACGATTGTCCAAAAAGCGCCGAACAGCAACAGCCCTCCGTAAATGCCGTCAACGCCTGGCCCCGTGAAAGGATCTTCGCCGAATTGGATACTCAGGAACACCAAGAACAGTGTGACAAATACAGCAAAGTCGCCGATCACAAGCAGGAGCAACAAGGTATTCAGGAAACCGAACCCGAGATACTCGCCGACCGAATACCCCGACGCCGGGTTCCAGGACAATACGAACCCCTCGTCGGTCTCCTGTTCTTTGATGATCGACCCCTCGGATTTGTCGGGGAGGACAATACTCGGCGGGTCGACCTCTCTGCGATACGCTGGCTTATCGAGGTTCGATTGCAGATGGGACTCTCGATCGTCAGACTGAAACCGTGTGTCCATGTCCATCCTCCGAATTCGAGGTCAGATCGTTGCATGCTGACGCCACGTTTCCAAGACTTGGTGTAACCATTCGCGTTCGGGTTCTTCCAGAACTTCGCCAATTTCTACTCTCTGGGCACCGTGGTCAAAAGTCAACCGTTGACGTTCGCCAACACGTCCGAGGGCGAAACCTTTGAGTTGGGATGAATCAATTTCGATTGGGCCTCCTCGCCGAGGGTCACGAACGAAGCCCCACATCAAGTACATTTGTCGCATCCCCAATTCGGGCCTTTTCAAGACGTCCTGAAGCTTCATCGTTCCGAGCAACAACGAAATAAAGAAATCGGCATCACCGGGATCGTAGCGGAAAGTGTTTGATCCCAGAGAAACCCTTTCGGGCCGGAGTGGTCGTAGCACCACGTATAACATCCAGGATTGCAACCCCAGACCCAACAAGGACGCGGCCGCCAAGACGATCACAAATCCTCGAATCTGCGAGGGAGTAATTTCGCCTTCGTGAGGGGCCGCGGCAACTTTGACACTGGTGGTAACGGCAAACCAGACCAGGCAACCAACAACAAGTACGGCCCCGACCATTCCGAAGATGAGATATGCGATCACGAGTTTCGGAGGCCGTGTGTTTGGTTTCCACGATAACGCATGACGATCCTCGGTCGTCTGTTCTTGGATCAGAAAGCCGTGGGGCTTCTCCGGAACATCGACGGAAACGTCAGTTTGCATCGTTATCACTCCGCCATTCACGAACCAAGGGATCTTCATCATCATAACATTCTGCCGCGAAGGATACCCCCTGCTTCTCGCAACAACGTAAGCACCCTCTCGGCGTTTGTTTCGACGTCTGCGACGCAACCGTGTAGCAAGATCGGGTTCTCCGCTTCGATAACTAACTCGGCCCAGGAACAGGTGACTTCGAAGTCATACCAGCCAGTCTTGCGGACTTCCCAACCGGCTTGCCGGAACAAACCGGCGATTCGTTCCTGAGTGAAATGTGTGTGCAGGGAAGAATAAAAGTTGGATGTGTCTGGGATCATTGGAGACTTGATTCCAGAGAGTTCAAACTGAAAAGGCAAGTTTGCGAGAGGCGAGGCAAGGAACAAGAAATATTGCGTTCCGATGTTTCTGGTCGGTGTTTGTCCGTACAACAAGCATCTTGCTTGTTGTACGGACAAAACAGAAATCCGACGCTGAATTTATTCGTCCGCCCCGAGTGTGCCTTTGGCCTGGATCTTCTACCCCTTGGCTACATCCGTCCACTGACTCGCTTTCGCGGAATCCAAGACCGCATCGAGCACGAGTTGCGTTTCGTAGGCGTTGCGGAAATCGGGCTGAGCGGGCTCGCCCTTCTGGACGCACTCGATGAAGTCCTTGACTTGATGAACGAACGTGTGCTCATAACCGATCTGCAAACCGGGAACCCACCAGTTGCCCATGTACGGATGGTCGCCATCGGTGACGTGAATCGAACGCCAGCCTCGCACCTGGCTTTCGTCCCGGTGGTCGAAGTATTCCAACCGGTGAAGGTCGTGCAAATCCCACTTGATGGACGCATGCTCGCCATTAATTTCAAATGTATAAAGCGCCTTGTGGCCACGAGCATAGCGGGTCGACTCGAACGTCGCGAGTGATCCGTTTTCGAATCGACAAAGGAACGCACACGCGTCGTCGATCCCCACTTGTTCGACTTTTCCGGTCAGGTTGTGCTGGCGTTCTTTGACGAAAGTCTCGGTCATGGCCGTCACGTTCGTGATGGGTCCATTGAGCCACATGGCCGTATCAATACAGTGGGCCAACAAGTCGCCTGTCACGCCGCTACCCGCAGCCGCGGCGTCGAGACGCCACAACGCCGCGCCGCCTTGGGGCAACTCCGGGTTGATCGTCCAGTCCTGCAAAAAGACCGAGCGGTAGTGGAAAATTCGCCCGAGCTTGCCTTCGTCGATGAGCTTCTTCGCGAGCGTCACGGCCGGAACGCGGCGGTAGTTGTACCAGACCATGTTGGCGACGCCCGCCTTCTCGACAGCCTCGACCATCTTCTTGGCTTCCGGGCCGTTCATCGCCAGCGGCTTCTCGCAGAGAATCATCTTACCCTTCTCGGCCGCGGCGATGGCGATGTCGTGGTGGGTGTTGTTCGGCGTACAAATGTCGATGACGTCGATGTCGTCGCGTTCGACGAGCTTGCGCCAGTCCGTTTCGATCGACTCGTAACCCCACTGATCGGCGAACGCTTTGACCTTGTCTTCGCTGCGGGCACAAGCCGCCTTGAGCACGGGCTGGTATTCGAGATCGAAGAAGTTGTTGACCCTCCGATACCCGTTGGAGTGAGCCCGACCCATGAAGCCGTAACCGATCATACCGACGTTCAACGGTTTTGCCATTGTCGTATCCTTCCGTATCTCTTTGTTGCGGAAATAATATTCTGTATTTCGGGGAATGGTAACACCAGTTCGGTGCCGTCGCCAGTATTTGAGTTGAAGCGAGCGAAAAATATTGGCAGGTTTTTGGTTACAAGAAACGCAATCGAAGGACAAAGACAAGCCTGAAGCGCGAGCGAAGGATCTTGCTTTGTCCTTCGCTCGCGCTTCAGGCTTGTGGAAAGCGCAAAGCGGTGGTTCGTTATTGTTCGTCGCGAGACGATCCCCTATCGCGGAATTACCATCGGTCTTGGCTTGGGAAAGAGCCCCAAGGGGTTGGCCTGCTCGGGATGACCTTGGGCTTGGACCTGCCGAAAACGAGCCACCACCCTTCTTAACCGATCAAACGTCACCCGCATCTTCGGGTCGTCAAAACTTCGGAACGACCCAACCAGAACGAGGCTCGACCGTGGTAGGTGCAGGACATACGCATCGATGTTGAGGGGGTCTCCTCGCAATGCCTTGGCCATGCTATGGGCACTGGCTCCCGCGGAGTCGTCCTTCTTCTTCACGAACATGCCGCTAAAGAACATGCCGCTAAAATCGAATTTCTCCACCAGACTCTTGGGGTTGTTCTTCTGTTTGAGAATGACCGGTAGCTGATACTCGGCGATCACGAACGTCACCTTGCCCTTGGTCTTGAGGATCGAATACGGTTCGTGGGCGTTGAGTTGCCGCACGAGTTTCATGTTGAGCTGCGGTTTCGTGGGATCGGCTTTTTTCTCCGGGAGAGTGGGATTTCGGCAAACGAAGCTGTGCAAGAAAGGATTCTGCCAGACCCACGTTACTTTGGCCGCCTTCTTCGACTTTGCTTTCTTCGAGCCACCATACAAAGCATGGAGCTTGATGATTTTATGATCCGGCATGGGAAGTTTTTCGATCTCCCGCAAGACCTCCTTGGCGGTGTCTTTGTCCCGGTACGCCCCGACGAGAATGGCCGTTTGGTCGGGGATATTCCAGAATTGACGAACGCGAGCACACTCGCTCCTTTTCCACATCTTCTTCGTGAATTCCGGATCGACTTTTTCCGGATCGACGTTGGAGGGTAGTTGGTGCTTCGCAAACTTGCGGAAAGATTTGCGAACTTTCTCCCGCTCGGCCCGACGCAACTCCCCACCGCGGTCATACACATACGCCGGGAGTTTGTATTCTTTGCGTAAATAAATCACCATTTCTCTGGCCCACTTGTAACACTTCGGGCCGGAATAACTCATGACACAGATCATCCACTCGCCCGTGTCCGGCGTGACCTGGATGTCTCGAATGAGGTACTCCTGCGAGGGTTTATCGTAACGCGGACGGACAGGATCCCGGAGCCTCGGCGTTCGGGCCACGAGCCCAGTCCGCGAGAAGGGCTGGCCAGCATTGCCAAACCGAGACCGCTCACCAATCCGGAGTGGGTCAAAACCTCCGGGGCCGGATCCTTGGGCTCGGACTGATTGAGAGTCACCGACGCCAGCCATCACGACCAAGATTAGGCCAAACAAGAGCGAACGGTTCATGGAACATCACCTCCGTGTTTCCTGGGTCGCTACGGTCCTTCGCTTTCCTCGCCAACTCGTTGACGCGAAAACAAGAACTTGTGCCTTGGTGTGTGGACGTCGCCCCGCGACGCACCCCAAACCGAGGTCGGTCCTGTGCTCCCGGTGAAGAAATGTCGGAAGAAACTCGAGACCGCTCGGGCGAATCGAGTCACGCTAGTTGGCCGAAAAGAGGCGGCGACCTTAACAAAAGTTCTGAATTAATCAATAGGGCATAGGATCGGATTTTTGGAAGGTGTTCTTCTGGATTTTGGACTTTTCCACCAACCCGAAGCGCGAGCGAGGAAATCTTATGCCAACCCGAAGCGCGAGCGAGAGGACGCCTCCGAGGGAAGAATCGACGTCCCTAGTTGGAGGCCAAGCCGCGTCTCATCTTCTTGTGGTGACAAAGGGATGTCATTCGCGACAGTCAACTTCTCTTTGATACAATCGACATCGTCGCCCGACTCGATGTATCGTTTGATCCAGTTCTGTGTTTTGGCATTGCGATTCCACCCACCGCAAATCCAAAACGAAATCCGTGAGGTTTCATGTCGCAAACCGAGCAACTCAGCGAGCTACTACTCGCGTCGGAAGAATCGCGGGAACGGGGAGCACCGATGTCACC
>CAYYUU010000657.1:0-4992 GCA_964474955.1 uncultured Alcaligenaceae bacterium
GGTTGAGCCGATGCCTGATCGTTTGCCCCGCATGTGGCATAGCGAACGTGCCCAATCCCGGCACGACCGGAGAAGTCACGCATGATCGATTCGTGTTTGCCCTCGTGGCTCAACCGGAAGGCCTCGATCACGCCGCCGATTTGTTTATAGGTGTCGACAATCTTTTCGCGTTTCGGGTTGAACGTACTGACTCCGGCAGCGAGTTGGCCGCGGTTCTGTAAATCCAGCAACATCCGCGGCAGAAGGCGGTTGACTTGTGTGGAATCTTCGCGCGGGGCGATGTCGGAAGGCTCTTTGCTTGGGAAATGGTAAACCGCGGCAATTCCGCATTCGTGGTGAAGATCATCCATCGAGTTGGGCCTGGGTTGGAAAATCGAGTCCGGCGGACCGGCAAAGGGAGGTTCGCCTCCAATGCGTCGCAAGACGGGCGGTAGTCACGGGGCACTACGCTAGTATTTTAGATAGTGGACGAACGCTCAACAAGAGGCCGGGACCTGGGAGCATCATTTCCCCGCCTCGCCCCACGAACGACCACTTTAATCCGAGAGGATAACCAAAATGGACCAACCTGTCGAACGTACGGAACGTTGGGACAGAAGCTATCACGAAGGAGACACACCATGGGATACGCAACGGCCTTCTTCGGAATTGGTCCGTTTCGTGACCGAGAAGAAAATCGCACCGTGTTGGGTTCTGGAGATTGGGTGCGGGACGGGAACGAATAGTATCTGGCTCGCACAACAAGGCTTCGATGTCACGGGGGTGGACATCTCCGAGGTCGCCATTGAAATCGCTCGGGGTAAGGCAAGCAACGAGACGATCCGATTCTTGACCGTCGACATGCTCGCGGAAGTCGATCTTGCCGAGACATTTCCCTTCTTCTTCGATCGCGGGTGTTATCACGTCGTGCGTCGGACTGATCCGCAACAATACCTTGCGAATCTCAACCGCCTGACGACACCCGACGCCATCGGGCTCGTGCTGACTGGAAACGCGAAGGAGCCCCGTCAGGATAGCGGACCGCCTGTCGTGAGCGAGGAGGAAATCCGGGCAGAACTGGGAAGTCCCTTCACGATCGAAGAATTGCGGGAATTTCGGTTCGACCCGCCACCCGGAACGAACGAGAACTTCCTCGGGTGGTCGGCGTTGCTCAAAAAGAAGGCCGAGTCGTGATTGGCCGAGTCACTTCACGTTGACAGATTTGCCGTTGTCTCTGCCCTTGAGATTGAGCAAAAACGGAGCCGCTTTCTTGGACCATTTCTCCGGACTTGGATAATCGCCCGCGGCTTCGCCAAAGCAACTCCGAAGCATGTCGGTATCGATGATGCCAGGATTCACCGGCACGGCCGCCATGCCTTTGGGAAGTTCCTGAGCGAGGGCCTGCGTCAGCCCTTCGATGGCAAACTTGGAGGCGCAATACGGCGCGACTTCCGCAGCGGTCGAACGCCCCCAGGTCGAGCTAAAATTAACGATCACGCCCTCGCCACGCGAAGTCATGGCCGGAACGAAATGACGAATGACGTTGGCAACGCCCTTGATATTAATGTCGACCAGGTAATCAAATTCTTCCGCAGGGACTTGCCACAAGGGTGCGTTTTTGTTGATCACGGCGGCGTTATTGATCAGTAAATCCGGTGGCCCAAAGGTAGAGATGAGGCGGGCGGCCCAGCGCTCCACCTCCGATTCTCTTGCGACGTTGACGGCCTGAAAGTCGTTCGGTGCTTCAAAGCGTTGCTGCAAGTCTTCGATCGACTCACGCGAACGACCACAACCCAAGACTGTGTGCCCTTCCTCGATGAACCGAGCTGTCAATGCCCGCCCTAAACCCTTCGTTGCCCCTGTTAACACAATCAACTTCGCCTGGTTTCGCACCATGATGTTCCCTGCCGTCTGCGGATAAGCCGCAGCGAAAAAATATGTCCTGCCCAGAAAATTCCGTCGCTTGTGACCCGACGCACACTTTGGGGTGATCCTTCCCGATAGACGTAGTACAATAGGTCAGATGAAGTCATAAGCCTATCCATTGTACACTGAGTAGTTGACCGCACCAAGAACGGATCGTCAAGCTGTATTTCGACCGGGGTGGTCGCTGAAGCATAATTCGGGTTTGATCCGAAGCCACTCCGAACGCGAAATTTATAGTTGTCCTGTTTTTTGTTTTTGTCGTAGTTACACGCGAGCCGCGTGCATCTACGAACCGGACAGTTATTTATTTCCCGTTCCCGAGCGGCTCCAACTAGAGCGGATAGCGTTTGGTTTGGTGACAGTTAGAGGTCATCCGCAGGCATTTTCTACAAGCCTGAAGCGCCAGCGAAGGCCCAGAAAGATCCTTCGCTGGCGCTTCAGGCTTGTAGAAAATGTGCCCAACCGAAGCGTGAACCGCTCTAACATCCCTTCAAAATTTCCTTCGCGTTCGGGTAACCATCGAGGAAAACGTCATGGCGACACACGGCTCGGCCCCAAACATGGCCAGTTTTCTTTCCCAAAGCCAAATCGTGTTGGAAAAGAAACACGGCTTCAACGCCGAGAGTCTTGGATTGTTGGCCAGGCTCGTACATAACTTTGGGCTGACAGGGCGCGAGGTCCGTGATGCGGCCACACACCTGGGACTCTCTCGGGCCGAGGCCAAACAGATCATATTGGCCGCCAACGTCCCCGACACCGGGGGAGTTGGAGGACTCATCGGACTGTTGGTTGTCGTCGTGTTGTTGCTCGGGGTCAGCGGCGTTGGCATCTGGTACGCCATGAACTTGAAGAAGAAGCCCAGTGACAACAACGCAGACCAGACAGCCAAGATCACCACGGAAAAAAACAAGAAGCCCAACCAGAACGAGCCCAAAAGTTCTACGGGTCCGGAGAAAAATAAAACACCATCCGAAACATTGCTCGACGACCCACGATTGATCGCGCTCGTCCGAGATGTCCAAAGAAAATATCCCGGACGCAAGGCATTATTCGAACCTCTCAAAGTGGCCGATCCGACCAAACGAACTACCGGATGGAAGCAGATGCTTGCGAAACTCGAAGAGTTGGCTCGTCCGGATGCGACTTCCGATTTGGATCCACTCCAGGAAGTGCTTGTGGGCTTTTACGCCAGAGAGCCCCACGATGCGAATGCGATGTTGATTCGGCAGAAGCTAATCAACATGATGCCGCCCAAAGCTGGCACCGAAACTGGTGAATGCGGGCGCGCTTTTTGGGCGTTGGAAGTTTGTGCCCTCATCTTGAAGGAGCCCAAGACCCCGGCCCCGCGCGCGAAACGAATCCGAGAAGACCTCCAGGGGGTTCTGGGTGTAGACGTCCAAAACGCCAAAGGAACGGCCTTGTCTCGGTTCTACGGTAAGAAACTGGCCGAGCGATTCTTGGCCATCATGGAGGACCTTCAGAAAACTGAGAAGACCAAGGCATTCGCGTTGCGTTTCGCGATGACTCCCTGGGTCAGCAAACACCTCGATCCCATAGAGCAACGAGCGTTCCAAGAGAAAATGCAGTTGGCGTTCAACGATCCGGTCAAGCCGAATCCAATGCCTCCAGAAAAGAAAGAGCCCACCGATCCTCCCAGGAAAACCATTCCTGAGCCGCCCAAGAAGACCGAGCCCAAGAAGATCGAGCCGAAAAAAACAGAACCCAAAAAGCCCACTCCCGAACCCGAACCCGAAGACGCCCGCGTTGTGAATTGGCGTGCGTTCACCAAGCAAGTCCTCGGCAAGCCCAAACCGACCGAGCCCGAGAAACTCCTCGGACGAACCACCGATTTGGCGTTCATGGCGACGCTCGGGGCGACCCTGACCCAGAAACAAACAAGCAAGTTCGACGCACTGGCGAGCAATCCACCGAGCTTGAAGGAGTACATGGCCAAGGTCAAAACAGAGACCAAAAACGTCGGAGAAGAACCCGCAGCGCCAACGCTCCCAGATGGGTTAGACCCGGGACAGCTTCCCGCCGAGTTGACCGATCAGGAAGCCGTGGCTGCCATCTTCCAATATCTCCGACCGGGAGCTAAATTTCAGAATCACCGCCTCGCCGCAATTCGGATTCTCGCCGTGAACGAAAGGGCGAAGGAACTCAATACCCAACAAGCTGAATTAGTTGCACGCTATTTTCTCTCGATCAAGGCTGAGCCGAGAAATCCGGAATTCGCGGCCCTCCAACTGCTTCCGTTCCTCGTTGGAAAATTCGATAACTTATCTTTGGCTTTCGCGGACGTCATCGACGAACGACCAACCACCCGGATCATCGCCCAACACATCGCCACACAAATCTTGCGCAAGCGTGTGGAACTGCCCGAGAAAGAATGGCAAGCTGCCTTTCGCAAGGAACTGCTCCAGGCTTCGCTTGGCGAAGCTCCCCGTGTTCTTAAGGCCGATGGGATTCAACTCATTCTGCGCGACTTGTACCGATTACGTGCCGCCATGCACGGCTTGAAGGTCGGAGCCGACGTCGAGAAATCATCCGAAGTGGTCAAACAACTCATTGACCACTGTACGAACCAAATCGATTCGTCGAAACTGAATCCGGGGGCTAAAGCCAAATTCGCGATGCTCCCCGCAAGAGTTCAGGCCATTGATTACGCCGCAAGTAACGACCTGCAACGGCTGGCGTTGATGCAACAAGCCTGGTTGCATTTGTTGGCCATCAAGGTGGCCCAAGATCATCCGGCGAAATGGGAAGCC
Source organism: uncultured Alcaligenaceae bacterium (assembly GCA_964474955.1). Lineage (GTDB taxonomy): Bacteria > Planctomycetota > Planctomycetia > Gemmatales > Gemmataceae > CAYRFQ01. Next base: position 4,674 of record CAYYUU010000657.1, read on the forward strand.
GCGACGGAAATTTGCCACGAATACGGAACCGAAGTACGCAACGAAACAATCGTCCTCGCTCAGCTCTGGCAAGGCGAAAGGCATCTTGTGCGGATGCGAGCGTTGATGCTTTCTCGTGAGGTTCCGACGGAGGAAAGCGATTAGAGCGGTTCACGCTTGGTTTGGGTACTGTTTCTTTTTCAAAGTCTCTCGCCCCGCAAGGGACTTTGAATTGTCCCCAACGCAAGCGGGAACCGCTCTAAACGGAGCGTTGGAGAGTTGCTTTTCGCTCCGCGAAAAGATTCCAAAGCCAAAGAAGTTTTCGCGGAGCGAAAAGCAA
>CAYYUU010000658.1:0-4984 GCA_964474955.1 uncultured Alcaligenaceae bacterium
GTTCGGCGACCAGGAGCCTCGCACGGCCGAAGGAGACCTCCAACCCGTTTGGGACGATCCCGATTGGTGGGACCATGATTTCGCCGAACTCCCGGACGAAACTCAAAGGGCGATCTGTCAGTTGTTCGACAAGGCCCAGAAATTCGAGATCGTCGAAATGGAAATGGACCTTCCCGTTGATTCCGAAGGGGGCCAACCATGACACCCTCGAAAAAGGCCGAGCACGTCTATTTGGTGTACCATGTCGTCCGAGCCGAACACGAAGTCGGACACGAAGACGAACGATTGTCCGAAAAGCCCGTGAAGATCTTTGGCACGCTCAAGGAAGCCGATAATTACGCCTCGGATTGTCGCCGCGAAGGACGCGGCATGCCCGACGTGAACCCGTTTTACGTCTTCGCCCCGCGACACGCAATGTACTCCGACTTGACCAGTTACCCTTATCCGGTCTTTCACGACTGGTTGTTGGAAGCCGAAATCGAACCGCCGCGAGACGCCAACCAAACACCTCCCATTTCCGAATGGGCCGAGTGGTACGCTCACCACTATCATCGGTGGACCAAGAAACAACTCGCGTGTGTCTGGAAAGCTCTCGACCAAATCGATCCGTTCGTGATCATGGAGTTGGAAGTGGAAGATTGACAACGTTGGCAACACCCACGACACAAACCGTCTACGTCGTCCAAGAATGTCATTGGATGTACGACGACTCGCTCTTTTACCCCACAGAACCGGAGGGCAAGGAACCCCTCAAGGCTTTCCGCGACCGACGACGGGCCGAAGCATACCGCAACAAACTCGTGCCCGACTACTTCGTCACACAGATGGAACTCGAATGGGTCGAGCCCATCGAAGACCTGACCGGAATGCCCGAAAAGAAATTCGTCACGGGAAAGAAATGTCTGTCCGGTTTTTCAAAGTCCCTCAACTGAACGTTCGCAGATTTTCGGGCCATAAATCCCGGAGAACACGCCCTTTTTTTGAATTAAACGCATGTCGGAAGGGCCTTGGACATGCTGTTAATTGTAAAACCCTCGGAAAACACGGGTTTTGGAGCCGAAATTTTTGCGAACGTTCAGTCAAGAAACCGACAGACATTTATTTCCCGTTCCCCGTGTGCCGTTCTTTTTGTTTTGTTTTGGAGTGCGGCAGCTCGCTGGCGCTTTGGTAGTTTCGTCTTTGTATTTGTTCTGTTTTCGTTTTTTCCGCGTTGCGTTCCGAGTGCCAACTCCCTTGGCCCTCTATTCGCGAGAGTTCTGACGAACGAAATCCGCTTGCGTGTATGATGACTTTACCTCTGCATTATCCTTTCGAGAGATTCGATCATGCTCCAAGTGAATTGCCCCCATTGTCGCCAACGTCTCCAGGCTCCAGAGTCGGCCGTGGGACAAGTCTTGGCCTGTCCTCACTGCAAAAAACATTTGCGTATGGGAGGGACACCCTCGACGCAACAGCCCGCGCCCGCGAGCCCGCCTTCGCTGCCCCCGATGACTCAACAACCCGTGGTGACGTCTCCCTCACAACACCAACCTCAAGCGGCCAATGCGATACCCTCTCCGGTGTCGGCGAAGCCCTTCGCTCCCCCGGCACCCGCACCCCAACAGTCACCCGAGGGCATTCAACAAGACCGACCTCAACCACCTCCCTTCTCTGATCGGGAGAGTTTGTCCAAACCAGAAGACGACAAGTCGGCAGAACTTGGGCCGTTCGAAGAGGAACTCGTCGCCCCGATCACCAATCGTTCGGATCAAGTCATCGGAATGATTGGTGCTCTGATCATCGCGATCTTCCTGATCATGTGGGCACCGATCTTTTGGATTTATGAGTTCCACGCGATTTGGTTTTTCAGTGCCCTCGCCGTCGCCATTTTGGGAGGTGGTTTCTTCCTGTTGGTGGTGATTGTTGGCATCGTGGACATGAGCAAGCCGATCCCCGAAGGCCCGCCGACCAAGGTCGTCCGGTACGTCGATGGGTTCCATTACGTCGCCGAAAATTTGGACATCGTTGTGCCGTGGAGCGATATTGTCGAGATCAACAAGGTCATCTGCGACGGCAAGGACTTCACCACGAAATCGATGGAAATCACCCTGACCGACCAGACCAAGTGTTCGTTCAACAGCTCCGTCGAAGGCATCGACTCGTTTCGCCAGACCTTGTTGGACATCGTTGTCCCTCGTCTGGCTGAGGAGACCATTGCCGCGCTGCACGACGACCGAACGATCGACTTCGGCGATGAGGTCTCGATCCACCGCGACGACATCCACTTTGGCAAGCATGCATTGGATTGGCGGGACGTCCGCAGCATGATCGTCAAACACCACAGCAACAATTCCGGTGGTACCACGGTTGCGGCAGGCGGAGGGCTCCTTGGGGCACTCATCACCAGCGCCGTCACCGCAGCTTCGGCCCGATGGGTGTTGGCCTTGAGATCGAAACGAGGGGAACACGTCGTGGACCAGAAGAAGATCGTCAACTTACCCGTCCTGATCCAGGTCCTTGCGGACGAGTTCGATTTCGACGTCCGCAGAGGACGCATCGGACGGTCGGCCCGTCGCCGTCCGTAGGGCGTTCGAATCTGTAGGTGACGATGGGGACCTCTCCGAGGTCACGAGCATGGCCCTATCCCATCTTCTGCGACTGGCTCCGCGAAGCCGACATTGACATTCCGCGATCCAATGACGGCACTCAACTGACTTTGCGGGACTGGATTTTCTGGTTTACAGAGAGTGGAACAAACCTCAACGACGCCCACCTCGCGCGGATCTGGAAAGGGCTCGACAAGATTCCTTTGTTCACCATCGTCGGGGTCAACCTGGAGGAACAAACTTGAGCAACACGACGAAACAGAAACTCTATCTCATCCAAAAACACGACTGGCATTACATCGACGATTGGTACGTCCAGGGAGGTCAAGAACCGGTCAAGGCGTTCCGCAGTCGCGAGAAAGCCGAAGCCTACTTCGACGAGATGATAGTCGAGGACTTTCGTTACGCCCCCTATCAAAAGGTCGGGTCAGACAGGGAGGCGACATCGCTGGACTTCGAAGAACTCGTGAAACGATTTCAGCAACTTGGAGTGACCACGCCCGAAGAGACCCAACGTCTCTTTCATCACGAGTACGACGACGAGGAAGCACTCGAATTTTACTACGACTGGTGGAGCGACACGTTTCCGCAGTTGCCACGGGAGAAACGACGGGCCATCTACGAGTTGTTCGATAAGGGCCGAAGCTACGACCTGCTGGAGGTCGAGATCGACGTGGAGGACGTGCAGTCATGAACACAACCGACGCCAGTAGCCCTGACAAGATCTTTCTTCTTTACAACTGGGATTGGGACCAACCAGACGCGACGACATGGGGCGGCCATCCAGCTCGACACCCGTTGGCCGTATTTGACACCAATGAAGAGGTCCGACGCTACCTCCAACAATGGAGACGCGACGTCGGGATGATTCCGACCTTCAATCCCTTTGATCCGGCGTTTTGGCACAGACAAAGCATATCGGAAGACGGCTGTTTTCTCCACGAGGTCGAAGTGGAACGAGTCGAGGACCTGACGAGTTTCCCTGTCCCTATCTTTCAGGACTGGCTTTTGGAGGCCGGATTAGAATTGCCAAGACCCCAACGACCAACGGAACCAAATCCCCTCAATCGTTGGGCTCAGTGGTACGAGGAAGGACGATCGAAGTGGACTTCAAGTCAGCTACGCCAGGTCTGGAAAGCCTTGGATAAGGTCAAGCCGTTTCATGTTGTAGAGGTGGAAGTTGGAGATTGACACCCCATTGTCACAGATCCCTAACTCGGTGTGTTGGCTTCGTCGGAGACGTCTCCGCAAGCCGACGGAATTCCCGGTCGAGCAATTCAAATTCCAGATGAAGAATCCACGGCAAACGACCAAGCCGTCGGGCTTGCTTTTGATATTCTTGTCGTCCCGCCTCCGCCCATTTGGTCGCCTCCTTCATATTCCCTAGGCGGTGCCACGCCAACGCCAACAAGAGGTAGTTCTGCGGAGAAGCGGTTTCCGGTTTGCTGACGGACTTGTGAAGAAGTTTCTCGGCCTCTTCGGCTTGCCCCGCACGGAGCAGTAACGCCGCCTTGACCGCAAGAGGTTCCAGTCTCGGAACCGGGGTCGGGTGACTTTGAGCCATCTTCAACAGGTCGTCCCAGTCTTGCTTCCCTTTCGGGTTCAGGGCCACCGCACGCAGCGCCACGCGAGCCACGACAGGGTTCTTCTTGCCACCGTGGAGCAACAGCCCACAGACCTGTTGATGGTCTTGCATCTTGCCGGCCCGTAACGTCACAAGGGCGTGGAGGTGGACCTGTTCAAGCCGGAGTTTCGGTGGGCGGATCGACTTCTTCAAGTGGTCCGCGGCAAGCTCCCATCGGTTCAATCGCATCAACACGTGGGCATACTCTAGGTGGGTCTTTGGGTCATCCACACCAGCTTTGATGGCTGCCGCATAGTCCTTTCTGGTTGCATGCCTGGTTAACCGGGACCGCCGCCAAATTCCGAGCCGCATTCGCCACAGATCCATGTCCTTCGGGTAGACCTTCTGGGTTTCTCGGCAAACCCCGATGGCTTCCGGGATTCGCTTGGTGCGCTGCAATAACCTGGCCAGGTTATAAGCTGTGGGTAGGTCCCTCGGCTTCAAGGATAATGCCTGATCCCAGGATGCTGCGGCTTGCTCGGAGCGACCAACGAAGGCCAACGCGAGCCCTTGGGCGCGCCATAACCACCACGCTTTCGGGCGTCTTTGGAGTTCCCCCTCGCAGAGCCGATGCACAAGCAACAGACTCACTCGTTGCCGCACGATTCGAGAACCAAATGGTATACGTCCTTCGTTCACTTCGGTGCTCCACCCGACCATCTTGGCGACTTTGCAATACACCTCATCGGCCTTCTTGAAGTCCCCCTTTTCGGCGTAGGTCAGGCTGCGAAGCAACCTTAAGGTGATGTGCTCACGAGCCACCCGACGAGATACG
>CAYYUU010000659.1:0-4983 GCA_964474955.1 uncultured Alcaligenaceae bacterium
CCCGCCTGGCGCGCGTCGAAGGTCGACCCGGCGACGACGCTCCGGATGGAGTAGTCGTGGCCGACCTGCTGCTCGCCACCCTGCGGACGCTGCGGGCCCACGGCCTGCGCTTCTCCCTGACCGCTCTCGGCATCGTGTGGGGTGCCTTCATGCTCACGTTCCTCTCCGCGAGCATGGAGGGCGTCAAACTTCAGTTCGGCGATTTGCAGCAGTTGTTCTCGGGTGAGCGAAAATCCCTTGTACTTCCCGGCCTTCTTGTGGCTGCCTGGAATGACTTCGCCACCTTTCTTCTTCTCGGTGGGAATTCCGGCGGCCTTCTTGATGAGAATGGCAGCGGGCGGCTTTTTGACAATAAACTCGAAACTCCGGTCGTTGTACACCGTGATGACGACCGGAACCATCATCCCCCGTTCCATCTCGGCAGTGGAGTCGTTGAACTGCTTGACGAACGCTCCGATGTTGACGCCGTGTTGACCGAGGGCTGGACCCACAGGTGGCGCTGGGGTCGCTGCCCCACAAGGAACCTGTAGTTTGATTTGTCCGGTGACTTGCTTAGCCATCGATCTTTTCCTTACTCGTGAAGCGAACCAAACCCGTCGAGTTATCTTGTTTGTGTGGTAAATAACTAATCATAGTGGGACCGACGGAGTTGTCTGCCCCACTTGGAAAATATTTTCGAAATTGTTCGCAAGCCCAAACCAAAGTCCGGGACGTTAATCTTCCCGCTCGCTGGCGCTCCACTCCTCGACTTGCCAGTATTCGAGTTCGACGTTCACGGGTCGACCGAGTACGACGACTTCGACGCGGACTTGCGCCTTGTCCTTCATGATCTCTTTCACTTCGCCATCGAGATCCTTGAACATGCCGTCCTTGACCTTGACGTGGTCGCCCAAATGGAATGGTGACTCGACCTCTCTTTGTGGTCCCTCACCATCCTCATCGCCTTTGTCCACCCCGACCATGTCGGCCACTTCTTTGGGAGTCATTGGGATCGGAGGTTTGTTCGGGGCTCCGCCGACGAAGTCGCCGACGCCGGACGTCTCGCGGAACAGATACAAAATCTGATCATTGAACTCGACGTGGACGGCGATGTAACCTGGGAACTTCTTTTTTTCTCGAACGACACGTTTCCCTTTTTGGATCACCGTCTCTTTTTCCGTTGGCACGACGATCTGGTCAAAGTATTCTTCCAGCCCGTCGATCTTCACACGCCGTTCGATGGCATTTTTAATCGTTTCTTCGCGCCCGCTCTGGACTTTGACAATGTACCACGCCCAGTTCGGGTTCGCGGGTTCTTCCGGTTCTGGTTCCGGCTCGGGTTCCTCGCTCGAATCGGCTTCTTCTTCGACCTGAGGTTTTTCCGCGACAGGCTCTGGGGCTTCGGCTTCTTCCTCGAACTCCTCTTCTTCGAGTTCGTCTTCCTCCTCTTCAACCTGTTCTTCCTCGGCAGCCGCAGCTTCTTCTTGTGCGGCGAGTTGGAAGGGATCGGGACCATCATCAGCGAAGTCATCAGCCTCGCTGGCGCTCCCGTCGGTGAGTCGGTCGGCGATTAACGCATCGAATTTATCCGCGAGGTCCTTATCTCCCTCGTCCTCAGTGGGTGTCGCTGCCGAATCGAGATTGTCGTCGGTGCTAGCGGCTACCGGTTCTGGCTCAACGCCCTGCCCTTCTTCGTCAGAGAACTCTTTGTTCACGGACTCTTCTGCAGGGAGTTCTTCTTCAAAGAGTTCTTCCGCGGCGGATTCTTCCCCAGCGGCATTTTCAACCTGCTGCTGTTCGTTCTCTTCGGCCTCTGGGTAGCTCTCTACCGTGGCATCGGGAGGGACCGGTGCCTCGGGTTCCGAAGAAGCCAACGGAGTCGATTCCGCTCCCTCGGGTTGTGGTGGAGACGTTGACTCGAGAGCGTTCGGGTCGTCTTTGGGGGTGAAAGTCGTTTCGTCAGTCATGACTAAACCTTGTGAACAGATGGCCGGGAGCACCCCGGAACCGAGAATCATATGCGGCTGACGGAAAGGGTTTCGTCGCTCGTGTCGACTCAAGTAACGAAGAGACAAGCTCGGGTTCGATTGGATTACGTCCAGGAGAGCCAGCCATAAGACAGGAAAAGTGGCTGGTTCGTCTCCTCACGTCGGGGACAACGAGGCGCCTTGGGTACTCCAAACGAGATGGAGTTGGAGAAGCGGTTTCCAGCCCTCGGGGCTCAGTAGAGTGTAGCACTCTCTCATAACCAGACGCAAAGGGCCTACCATACTACCATTCTTTCTTCTCGATTTCCTTCTTTTTGTCCATCGGGTCGATGCGGAGCACTCCAGGGACAGGGCTTTTTAGTAACTGAATCCAAAGGATGTCCACGGCGAACAGAAACATCGTCATCAGGAACACCGTAACGAGCACAACAATCGTGTCCTGGTAGAGTCGCTTCTTCGTCGACCAAGAAACCTTATTCATCTCCGCTTCGGTCGCGATTAGAAAATCAGCGAACGGTGGCCAGTTGACCGAGCGCCAGACAAACCAGCCCAGGAATGCGAACCAAATCAAAGGGGCCGTGTATTCCACCGAGAGCAAAATAGGCCACTGGTTCGTCAACGGTTTCCCGTCGACGTTCTTCAGGGTCGGGAAGGTCAATCCACTATCGGGTAAGGGAACGGTCCAGTGCCCACTACCAAAGAGGTTAGCCTGGATCGCAGCGTAAATTCCAAACCCAATGATCAATAGAAACGCGATAAGCGTCGTTCGGCGAACCCGGGTTCCCTGAGTCGATTTGAACCCGGTCGCATGAAACCACCCTTTTTCTTCCCAACGGACCAGCCGCTTGCCGAACTCCGGAGTCGAATACAGGGTGTACAACCCGAACAACGCAAGAGCGAAGATTCCCCCCCCCGTCCCATAGGCGACGGGAATTCCAAACTCTCGGCGGGCAAGTAAACCAACCAGCCACATGCCCACCATCGCCGCAACGAACAGACAAAACGCCGCGACCACGGCACCGGCCCGTTGGCCTTTCAAGGGGTCGGGCCCTTCGAATCTCTGGCACACCCATCCCAGAGCGACCCCTGCCACGAGGCACGTGATCAGGAGCAACGATGTCGAGAGATACGCCCCTTGTCCCTTGTCCAAACCGAGAAGGACTTCCGGTCCGTACGGCGAGCACCACCAAACGGGAATTCCGGAGAAGACGACCCCAAACGCAATCAGGATGAAAATGCCCTCGAAGAGACTTAGTAAACCCACGGGAGAAACTTGTTGTTTCTTCGTGCTTTTTTTCTTCTTTTCTTGTGTCGTTTTTTCAGCCACAGTCGCCATGGCGGTTCCTTGCAGTCGGGTGGAGAACTGTTCCGGCGGGGACATCCGTGTGATGTTTATCCGAACTTGGAGCAGGCGCGGAGGGAATCGAACCCCCAACCGCCGGATTTGGAATCCGGTGCTCTGCCTAATTGAGCTACACGCCTGTGCTACCGAGACGGGACGCCCACGACGCCCAATCTCGCTGAAATTGTGCGAGTCAAACCGAGAGAACCAAACTACTTCTTCCGCGATTCTTTGTGCGGCGTATGCTTGCGTTCTTTCTTACAAAACTTTTTGAGCAAAAGTCGGTCCGCCCCGCGAGTCTCCTTCTCGGTCCGGTAGTTTCGCGCTTTACATTCCGTGCACTCGAGCCAAACATATTCACGCATGAGAGGTTCCAGGTAAAACGAGAATCGGAGGTCGACAATTGAGCATCCACGATCTGCCCAATTCATAAGCGTAGCAGACCGTGGATGCGACAGGAAGAGAAATCTATTGGGGGAGCAACTGTCGGGGGTGGAAGATTATTACTTGTGAATTTTCGTCACGACCCCGGACCCGACCGTTCGCCCACCCTCACGAATGGCGAAGCGGAGACCTTCGTCCATCGCGATTGGCTTTTCTTCGAGCAGTTTAATCCGCATCTTCACGTTGTCGCCGGGCATGCACATTTCGACGCCGTCGGGCAACTCGCAGCTTCCGGTGACGTCCGTCGTTCGGAAGAAGAATTGCGGCTTGTAGCCAGTGAAGAACGGAGTGTGGCGACCACCTTCCTCCTTGGTCAACACGTAGACTTCGCCATCGAACTCGGTGTGCGGGGTGATCGACCCAGGGGCCGCGAGGACCTGTCCGCGTTGAAGTTCGGTCCGGTCGATGCCCCGGAGCAACAGACCAACGTTGTCGCCGGCCATTCCGGAATCGAGCGTCTTGTTGAACATCTCGACGCCCGTCACGGTCGTCTTGCGGCTGTCTTTCATGAGTCCGACGATCTCGACTTCGTCGCCGACCTTCACCATGCCTCGTTCGATACGACCGGTCCCGCCCGTTCCACGACCCTTGATCGAGAACACGTCTTCGACGCTCATCAGGAACGGCTTGTCTTGTTCCCGGACGGGTTCTGGGATGTACGTGTCGAGGGCTTCCATGAGTTCGTCGACGCACTTCCCTGCCGCGTCGTCGGCGGGGTTCTGCATGACGGGCAAAGCACTTCCACGCACCACTGGGAGGTCGTCTCCGGGGAAATCATAGCTGCTCAACAAGTCTCGAACCTCCATCTCGACGAGTTCGAGGAGTTCTTCGTCGTCGACCAGGTCGACCTTGTTGAGCCAAACGACGATCTTCGGCACACCGACCTGACGAGCGAGCAGAATGTGTTCCCGAGTTTGCGGCATTGGACCGTCGTCGGCCGCGACGACGAGAATGGCACCGTCCATCTGGGCGGCACCAGTGATCATGTTCTTGATGTAGTCGGCGTGACCGGGGCAGTCGATGTGAGCGTAGTGGCGGTTTTCGGTTTCGTACTCGACGTGCGCGGCAGCAATCGTTACCGTCTTGAGTTCGTCGCGGTCCGTTCCACCCTTGGCAATTTCCTTGTAGCTCTTGATCTTATCGACCTTATTTTTGTGACCTTGCCGGGCCACGATGGCCGCGGTCGTCGTGGTTTTACCGTGGTCGATGTGGCCGATCGTGCCGACGTTG
>CAYYUU010000660.1:0-4974 GCA_964474955.1 uncultured Alcaligenaceae bacterium
TCCTTCGATACCTCCGACGCCAACACCAGATTCGAAAAACCCGTGCACCGAAGCCATCGCCGACCTCGACGAACAGCCGGAAGAATTCGCTCTCGACGTTGCCGAACCGCAGATCGAGAATCCCGCTTCCCGATCGTCCCTGGGTGAAATTGGTTTGATCGCTGGGTTCACGATCGGAGTGTTGGCGAGCCTGCGAGAAAGATCTACCCCCAAAAAGGATAATCAAACGAATCTATCCCGAGAGAAACCGCTGAAGGGTTAGTGGTCTCGCGTTTTTGATTTGTGGGATGTCGTTCTTCGAAGACCCACAAGCCCGAAGCACAAGCGATGGATGGGTGGTTTTCGACAAGCCCGAAGCGCAAGCGAAGGACAAGAAAATCCTTCGCTTGCGCTTCAGGCTTGTCAACACGCCAAGACCAAAATATCCTTGGCTCGAGCTGAAGGCTTGTGGGAACTAACCGACAACGCAAAGGAGTTAGACCACCAGGATAGATCGGTCGGAGAAGTCCATCGATTACACGCCGGAAGGAAACATCACGAAGCATGACACCGCAAGAACCAGACCAATCACACGCCCCAAACCAGCCACGGCGAGAGGACTCGACCCAGCGAGTTCCGATCGTGCCCCACCATGACCGCCCCACCAGAAGGCGTCCAGGACGCAAGGTGTCTGGGGAACCTCCGGAAGAATCTGGGGTAGATGTGTCTGGCCCGGATTACGCGCCCGAAGGTTACCCGGCAGTTCATGTCCACGGTGAGGAACTCGAAGGATTGCAGACGTGGGCGTTCAAGTCACCAGGCCAACCGCACCCGAATGACGGTTCGTCGCTGGAGAGTTCCGCTCAAGGTTCCCACCCCAGTCGGTGGCAACCATCCCCCGAACGTATGCCCAGCATCGGTGAATACATATTCGGTTTTCGAATTCTCCAACCACTCGGAGAGGGGTCGTTCGCCAAGGTCTTTCTGGCTGAACAGGCCGACTTGGCGGAACGTCAGGTCGTTTTGAAGATCTCCCGAGCGACGGGCGAGGAAGCCCAGACCCTGGCCCAACTCCAACACACCAACATCGTCCCGATTTACTCGCTGCACGAGGACAAGGCCGCCGGCCTGCGGGCGTTGTGCATGCCCTACGTCGGAGGCGCGAGTGCGTCGGCAGTTTTGCGGGAATTCTGGCAAACGGCCCAGACCCGCACGACCGGAAAAGAATTGGCCGACGCCTTGCGAGCGGTGAGCGGACCGCCCCCGATTCGAACGACCGTCCTTGGCGGGGACGGGAAGGCTTCCGTCCTGGAGGCCGAAAACCCCGGGCGACCGGACCACTCCGGCGCAACAATTGACCAACAAGAACATCACGAGGACAACGAGGTTGAAGGCGTTCCGGAGTCCCCCGAAAACTGTGTTCCGGACTTCGCGGTTCCTGCCAACACCCCCGTTCCTTGGGAACGAGATACGTACGTACGCGCCGTTGTGTGGATCGTAGCTCGCCTCGCCAGGGCTTTGCAGCACGCCCACGACCGCGGCATCATGCACCGCGACATCAAGCCTTCGAACATCTTGTTCGCCGCCGATGGCGAGCCGATGTTGCTCGACTTCAACATTTCCCAGAGGCTCACCAAACGACCCCACCACGGGGAAGGTTCTGACTTGAGCGGGACGATTGCGTACATGTCCCCGGAGCACCTGCGAGCCCTCGCGCTGCAAGATTCGGCCTTGGCCAACCAGATCGGTCACCGTTCCGACATCTATTCTCTGGGGTTGGTGTTCTACGAGATGATCGTCGGCAAACACCCCTTCGAAGAGGCCGACACGAAGCACCATGCCTCGGGGGGCAGTGTCCTGGAGGCCATCGCGCACACCCGCCACGAAAAGACCCCCGCCGTGCGTGCCCTGCGTCCATCAACTCCCACGGGTGATTTATGGTGGGGACTCGAGAGCATCGTCCGCAAGTGCCTTTCTCCGGACCCCGCCGACCGATACCAACAAGCTGGCCACCTCGCTGAAGATTGCGATCGGTTATTGGACAACCGTCCACTCCGGTATGCTCCAGAGTTGAGTTTTTCCGAGCAAGTCAAGAAATGGGTCCGCCGACATCCTCGGTTCACGGCGATCGCCAGCATGACGTTGTTGGTCATTCTCCTAACGGTCGGTCTCGGGACCCTCTGGATGACGACCCGCGAAGATTTAGTGCGGACCCAGGCGGAATTGTCGATTACACAATCCCGGGAGCGGCTCCGGAAGTTCGAGGACGGGACCAAACGCTCGCTGTGCCTGCTGCACACGTTCGGCGAATACCAGGATCATCTCGACGAGGGGATCAAAGTGTGTGAGGCAACTCTCGGCCTCTATGACATCCTGGACAAGCAAGACTGGCAACACACAAGCGAGTGGCAAAGGCTCTCCGCCGCCGAGCAGATGACCGTTGCCCAGGACGCCCAAGAATTGATGCTCCTGTTGGCTTGGGCCAAAACACAGGCCTCCCGGAACGGGCAACGTCACTCTCGCGAATCAGTCCGCGAAGCGTTGGCCATTATAAAGCGGGCGGAACAGATCGAAGGCGTGCCCCAGTCTCAAGTGCTTTGGAAGATCCGCGAGAGTTTCTTCAAGCTCCTCGGAGAAAAGGCGAACGCGGCCCGGGCTCGTGAGAATGGAAGGACATTGGAGCCGAAGACCGGACGGGACCACTATTTGTTGGCGACGAACGAAGCCCACGAAGGCCGTTATCAAGAGGCCATCGCACATCTCAACAGAGCGGTCGCCCTGAACCCAGCGGACTACTGGGCTCGGATGCAACGAGGGATTTGTCACCTCGAACTCAAGCAGCATGCTCTCGCCGTCGCGGACTTCGGGGGGTGTGTCGGGATCTGGCCGAAATTTGCGTGGGGATACTTCAACCTCGCCATTGCCCTCGACCATGCGGGGCACCACAAGAGGGCCATTGCCGAGTACACCAAGGCCATTGACCTGGACCCCCAGTTCGCGATGGCCGTCATGAATCGAGGGACGGTCTATCTGCAATGCGAAGAATACCAAAAGGCGGTCGATGACTTCGAGAAGATCGCAAGAGCGGGCCGCGATGACGCCAAGTTGAATGCTTCCCTTGGGATGGCTTACGAGAGACTGAACCAACCCAACAAAGCCGACTCGCATTTCCGCAAGGCTGCCGACAGAGCCCAATGTCTCCCGAAATCACAAAGCCACCGCATACTTGTGTCGATCGGGTTTGCCGTCTCCGACCGGGCTCCTCGGAAGGCCCGACAGTTATTCACCAAGGTACTGAAGGACAACCCCAACCAGACGGAAGCGTTGTACGGTCAGGGGATGATTTTTGCGCACGAGAGGAAGAACAAGGAAGCCATGCAGGTGTTCGATCGTGTGCTCCACCTTCGCCCAGAATTCGAAGAGGCCCGAAGATTTCGTGCGGTCCTGCGGGCTCGCGCCGGAGAGTTAAACAAAGCCATGGACGACATCAACCGGTGCCTGGAAGTCGAACCAGTTCCCGGAGGGACGTACTACGCCGCCGCCTGTGTAGCTTCTCTCGTCTCATCGCGGATCTCCACGACAAATGCCAAGCAACGGGCCCGATTGGAAGGCGAGGCCGTAAAGTTCCTCACGCTCGCCTTGGCCAAAGGCTACGGACTTGAGAAGATGATGACTGACCCAGATCTCTCCGCGATCCGGCAGGACGCTCGCGTCCAGAAACTCCGCAAGCAGTTCGCGGCTCGGTGACCTATCAAGTTTATTGAGACAAAGGACGCAAAATGGCTCTTTGTTGTTGTCATAGGTGCACACGGCTCACGTGTACCCATGACAAAACAACAAAAAGCGGACAATCAAACACACTCAGCGTCCCCGTCTCAGGTCGCAACCAACCCCATCCCAACCTCTCGTCACCGATCGTCGGCAAATGTGGAAGACGAACGCTTCCGGGTGGTTGGTGCTTCCCACTCGAGGGACCCTTGTTGTGATGTCTGAGGTGTTCGTCGTTGGGCGTTGAGGTCCGGACCTCTGGTCTGCGTGCCTCGCACTCGCTCGCCTGGTCGAGAGGAGTCTGCCGCTTCGGGTTGTGGTTCGTCAGGCGTTTGCTGGGCCAACCGTTGTGACCATTCACGTCGGAAGTTTTTCAGCCGCTCGAACGGACTTTGTTTGGGTTCGCTTTCTTGTTGCTTCGCGACGACACGAGGAGCATTCTTGTCCTTGGTCCGTTCCATGCGTGCCAGAGCGTCGAGAGCCGGACGGAAGTTTGGATGGATGTCCAACGATTTTTCGTAGGCGGCTCTGGCCAGCTTGTCTTGCTTTTGGGTGCGGTAGATGAAGGCCAGGTTACAGTAAGCCTGAGCTGGCGTGACGGCTTTCTGGAATGCGCCCAGACTCTCCCCATATCGTTTTTGTTGACCTAGAGCTAGGCCCAGGTTCACCCAGGCACGGCGATGTTTCGGGTCGATCTTCAGAGCTTTGAGGCTGTACGTTTCGGCAGCCTTCCAACGTCCCTGAGAGTAAAAGCTGTAACCAATGTCCGCCAAGAGTTCCGGGTCGTCGGGGGTCAACGCGAGGGCTCGGCCATACTCTTCCTCGGCTTTGGTGAACTCTCCGAGCTTGTCATGCAAGACGGCCATCCGGCGACAAACGTGTTTCTGGCGAGGGTCTTTTCGCCGCGTTTGGTCGTAGAAGTGGATCGCCTCCTTGTACTTGTTCCCCTTTTCCATTTCCCTCGCTGTCGTCAAACAGACCTTCGCCTGTTCGGTGATCGGCAGCTTGGCTGGGGTCCGGATGGGGGTCTTGGCTTGTTGGGGTGCAATCGGGTTCGCGAGCGAATGACCTCCCCCCACAGGTCCGGGGAGGGAGGGGAACTGGGCACAGCCAACGAGCCAGATGATGCCCATTGGCAACAAGGACAGCAAAGCCCCCACAACACCCTTTAGCACCGGCAGACGCCGCAGACACGGGTCGCCTGATTGTTTGTGACTGCTCCCGGAC
>CAYYUU010000661.1:0-4965 GCA_964474955.1 uncultured Alcaligenaceae bacterium
CATCTGGTCGGAAACGATCACTTGCTCCAACGAATCGTAGAGTTGTTGCGGAGACAACTGGCGGACCTGGGCCCGGCAGTAGAGTTCGTTTTCTTTGGCGTTGTTGCCGGTTGGTCGGCTACTTCGCTGGTAGGTTTCGCTGTTGCAGATGGCGCGAATCAAATACTTCAGGTCGAAGTCGTGCGACTTCACTTGTTCGGCCAAGGCGGCCAGCAATTCGGGGTGCGTCGCCTGGTTGTCGGCGTGCATGTCGTCGACAGGGTTGACGATTCCGCGGCCCAAGAAGTGATACCAAAGCTTGTTCGAGATGGCTCGCGCGAAGTACGGGTTCTTCTTGGAGGTCATCCAGTCGGCGAGGACCGGTCGGTAGGCCTTCTTGTCGGCCAGTTTCGCTTTCTCATCCCCCAAAAACTTCGCCGGAACGATCTTCGCCGAGACTGGCAATTTGCGACGGCGTCGACCTTTAGTATTCTCGGTGACGGTCAGAACCTTGCCTTTGCGGGCAGCTTGATTTGGGTTCCCGTTGACGTTGACCTTCATGAAGAACGCCGCCATGGCCCAATATTCGTCTTGCTTCGTTTCGGTGAATGGGTGGTTATGGCACTGAGCACACTGGAGCTGGACGCCCATGAATAACTGGGTAACCTTGTCGGTCATCTTGTCCGGCGTGGGGTTGGCCACGAAGAACGTGATGGCGGTGTTCTCATTGATCGGGCCGCTGGCCGTGACGATTTCGTGAACGAGCTTGTTCCAGGGAGTATTCTTGTTGAGCTTCTCGGACATCCACTTTTTCATCGGCTCGTCTTGGAGTCGGCGGTTGTTCGAGAGCTTGGGCAACATCGCGTTCGTCCAGATTTCCCCGAAGTACTTGCCGTAGCGAGGATTTTCGAGGAGTTCGTCGACGAGCTTGGCTCGTTTGTTCGAGTCCTGACTGTCGAGGAACTGGGCAACTTTTTCGGCGGGTGGGATGACGCCGAGGATGTCGAGGTAGACGCGACGGATGAACTCAGCGTCCGTACAACGGCCAGAAATATCGACCTTGAACTGTTTGCACTTTGCTTCGACCTTTTGGTCGATGATTTTGGCCAGGGCAGCTGGCGAGAGCTTTTCCCCTGCCGTCGGGGCCGCATTCGAGTTTTCCGAACCGATGGCCAACGATTGGCCGAAACAGACGAGCACGACACCAACAAGGACGCCGCGAAGAATTCCGCGAAAGCCGAGAAGTGTTGGCTTGGCTGATACGGAGGAGGAATTCGTCATTCGTTGAGTCTCCACCTTATTCCCTGGTATGACGATGTGGCAAGACCGAAAACAACCCGATGTCGTTTGCGTTCTTACCGAGGTAGGTCTCGTTAGTATGGTAGAGTCGCCCTGCCATTGGATGGGCGAAGCAGGGTAATTATTGGTTCAGCCCCGAAGGACTGGTGGGGAGTTCTGCTCAGATTAGAGTGCCGGGAGGGCTCGAATCCAATCCAACACGATTTTAACACCGGGGCGGCAGATTGGTTCTGAAAAAGAAAATATTTTTTCCGCCGTTTCTTCATGATCAAAAAACAGGCGGGTGAGGTTGATTGTCGGGTCGTTGATGAAGGCCTCAGTTCTCTTGGAAGACGAACTTCGTAGATTTGTTCGTAGGACAGGTTTGCAACCTGTCCAAAAAAACACTGGACAGGTTGCAGACCTGTCCTACGATCCTAACCATTCTTCCACACGAGATAGCACTCATGCGAATCTTACTCGGCAGCGGCGGATTTCGGACGAAAGAGCGGATTGATTTTTTGGCGTCCCAAATGCGAGACTTCTTCGGCGAGATTTCCTCGCTCCTTTTTGTGCCGTACGCTCTGGCAGACCATGACGGTTACGTCAAAGAGATGACGGAGAAGGGCATCAACGCCGGCTACCACCTTTTCGGAATCCATCTCAAGGACGACCCGAAGCAAGCCATCCGGGACGCTCAAGGCATCTTCGTCGGCGGCGGCAATACGTTTCGGCTTTTGAAGACGCTCTACGATTTGGACCTCGTCGAACTGATTCGCGAGCGCGTGCAGAATGGGCTCCCGTATCTTGGGATTTCTGCGGGAGCAAACATCGCCTCCCCGACGATCATGACGACCAACGATATGCCCATCGTTTATCCACCAACGTTCGAGGCACTCGGATTGGTTCCGTTCCAACTCAATCCACACTATAACACTGGAAACAATTTCGTGAAGGTGAGGGATGAGTTTCAGGAGCACTTCGGCGAGACGCGAGACGACCGCATTCGCGAGTTCCACGAGATGAACGACACCCCAGTCGTGGGCCTTTGGGAAGCGGGAATTTTGCGTGTCGAAGAAAATTCGCTTTCGTTGGAAGGAACGCCAGCCAGGTTGTTCCGCAAAGGACAAGAGCCTGTCGACATCCAACCACCAGCGAGTTTTCCTCTTTGACCCAGAGACAGACGCAAACAAAGAAGGGCGAATCCGATCGCGGGGTCGGTCCGTATTCGCCCTTCTTTGTGATCTTCGTTTCGCGGCACGCGAATTAGAAACGTTTGGCATTCGACGGTGGCGGCGGTGGCGGCGCCGGGAGTAGAGGAGAGTCCGTCGTGCTCATCGCTGGGGGTCGCGTTCCGGTTTCGGGGGAAGACCGCGTTCCACGCTGGTTGCTCGAAGAATTCGACGGGCCGTGTTGGTCCAAAGTTGACAACGCCATCTTGGCTTTCAAAGCGTGAGGCGTTCCGGGACAAGCGCGGATCACGTGTTCAAAGGCCACCCGGGCTTCGGTGAATTTCTCGGCTTTCAGGTGAGCTTTTCCAAGCGAATAGTAGATGTCGCCCAGGTTGTCCTGCAGTTTCGCAGCCATTTCCAGCATTCGCTCGGGATCCTTCTTGATCGACTCGGCCAGTTGCCCTGCGGTCTTTGCTTCGGCCAGATCGGGAAATGTCGCCTCGATGACCTTGCATCGGTTCAAACAACTCAAATACTGTCGTGTGTCGAACTCTTCCTTCGCGAGGGCCAACAATCGACTCGCCATGCTCTTTCGACTTGTGCCGACATCGACTCCGTAACGCACCTTGGTCCCGCTGGCTTTGACGAGCTGAATTTTGTTCGAATTCGTTGTCGATCCGACAGGGGGAATCTGCGGCATGGGCTCTTCTTCGGGAACGCGTAATTTTTGAATCTTTTCCTTGGGTGATCGCTGGTTTGCGATTTCAAGAAGTTCTTTTTTACCTGGCCGAGTGTCCCCCTTTGGTGGCGTTGGTTGGCGATTGGCGATTTGCCGTGGGTCGGCCTGCCGCCGAGCCATCATCGCGGCACGATGACAGTTTTGTAGTTTCGTGTAGAGCTTCGGGGTGTCCAAAGCCCCTTTTCGAATTTCGTAGATGGCCTGATCCGGTCCCGCAAAAATCAGCGTCGGGAACGCCGTAATTTTCAACTTGCTGATCAAATCCTGACTATCGCGGCTGTGGAGTTTCAGAGGGATGAACTGCGAGTTGAGCATCTGGACGATGGTCGGATCGCGGAAAGCCCCCTGAGCCATCCGCTCACACCAGTAACAGTTATCCGTCGTGAACTCGATAAGGAGCGGGAGTCCTTTCTTCTGGGCCTCGGCGCGGGCCGATTCATAATCGTGACGCCATTGAACGTCCTGCGTCTGTCCCCAGGCGGGCAAGACACAGACGATCTGGACGGCAATCGCCAACACAGCCGTCCGGAGACAAGACAACTTTGCCATGGTAATGGTCCTCTTCCCTGACTCCCAACCAGTCTCGTTTCGTGTCCTCGTGACTTGGTCAGTTTAGTCCAGACGTGATTCCGCGTCGGTGAACCAAATCACTCACATATCTTGTTTTCGGTTGTGCCCTGCCGACAGTGCAAACCGGAAACTTATCCCGTAGTAGCAGCTTTTTCTTGCATTTTTGGTTAAAGCGGAAAAGGGGATAGCGAATGACCCCGCAAGTGTCAAGGCTATTCATTTTCTTTCCCCAATTGGTTGTGGGATAGGGGCTTTGGGAAAAATGTGCAAATTCGAAAGAATTTTCATTGGGCAACTATCGTCCTGACCGGTAGAACGAGCATTCCGTTAGGCCAACCCGTTCCGGCCAACGGAAACGCAATGCGTTCTTGAATCATGCACAACAGGAGGAACTTTCGCATGAACGCCTTGGTTGTTTTGTTCATGACCCTTGGTGGCGCTACCGGTGCCGGTGCCGAAGGGAAAATGGACATTGGTCCCAAGTGGCGAACGGACTATTTCGCCGCTCGCAAGCAGTGTACGACGGCGAACAAGCCGGTCGCCGTCGTGTATGGTTCTGGGAAGGCCGGCTGGAATCAACTCGGTCAGGGAAAATTGACTCCCCAAGTCAACGAGATCCTGCAGACGAAATTCATCCCCGTCTACGTCGACACAAAGACTCCCGATGGCGCAACTCTCGCCAAGAACTTTGGGATCAACAAGGGCGTCGGGATCGTCGTGAGCGACGGAAAAGGCAAGCTCCAGGCATTCTGGCACAACGGTCGCTTGAGCAACCAACAGATCGCCTACTACCTGAAAAAACACTCCAACCCGACCCGCAACGTTACCCGGACCGAACAGGTAACGATCTCGAACTCGCGAACGAGCTACTACACTCCCACGACCACACCGCAACAGACTCGTCTGTACGTCCCACCCATTTACAATCCGGTTCCAGCATTTCGACCCGTTCCAGCTTTTGGCGGCGGTTTTGGCGGCGGCTTCGGTGGCTTCGGAGGTGGCTTCGGTGGCGGCTGCTCGACCTGACGGTGATCCAATCACCTCTAGTTTAGAGGTAATGCCGTCCGCAGTGCACGTCGTTACACTGATTGTGTGTAGTGACCAGACAACGTGTTGACTGAATGCTGAGCGAACCGGGCTATCAAGTCTCCTGGTTTGCTTTCTTTCTTCCCTATATTCGCCGCTCATCCTTCCACGATCTCGAAGACATACCCATTGTGATCTTTG
>CAYYUU010000662.1:0-4957 GCA_964474955.1 uncultured Alcaligenaceae bacterium
TTCTCCCAGATGCTCACGTCCATCTTGCCTTTGGCTGCGGCACCCTTTGGGTCCGCCGCAGGGGCATCCTTACTGGCATCCTTGGTCTTCTTCTTGGCAGCTTTTTTTGTATCCGTGGCCATGATGTGTGAACGCCTCCTGGAGCAGAGTTTAAGGTCGGCTCGTGGGGTGAGCTATGTGTATGTATATATCCGTGCGACAATTCGAACGGGCCAGTCTGTTGCAGGTGCCATCAGTGTGGCCCGAATTTTATTTCTTTGGAACCAACAAGTTGTATCTTACAGATTTTATCCGCCACGTCTGCAGAGCGTTTGGTGGTCGAGCTTCCTCTGAATTCGGGAAAAGGTAGCAGTCACTCTGGGAACGGGAAATAAATGAGTGTCCGTTTTGGTGGAACGGATCCTCGAGAACCCAGGCCGTTGGCCTGGGATGGAAAACCGGACAACTATTTCGTTCGCGTTCCGAGGGTGCTTACTACTTTCTGTGGCTTTGGGCAGTGTAAAACCAGGTAAGGAACCGGTCAAGAGGACCGATCCCGGCTCACTTCCCGACAAGGCGGATTTTCGGCCTTCCTGTCTTACGGGACGGATCGGAAAACCAATCTCGCTTTTGGGGTCTGCTGGACAGAAACCTTTTGTCTCGCAAGAATTGAAATAGTTGATTGTTCGAGTTTGGCCTCCGGTTGGCTCTTTCGTCCGGGCAGGCCCTTTCTGGCTACAGGATGTCCCATGAGTTTAGTCTGTCCTTATTGTAACAGCCCCGTTCCGGCGGAGAACATCACGCCGGGCGCCTCGAAGATTCCCTGTCCGAACTGTGGCGAGACTATCCCAAACACCACGATGACGGCTCGGGACGAGCAAATGGCCGTTGCCGAAGGTTCGCCTTCTCCGTCTTCGACCACTGCGGTCACCACTTCGGCCCCTGCCCAATCCCCCAAACTTCGCGCTCCCGAACCCGTGGCCTGGTCGAACCGACGCATTGCTCTGGTTGTCTTGGCCATCATGTTCGTCATGGGGGGGATTGGATTGGGCTATGCCCTCTGGACTCAAGAGGCACGGCGAAAAGGCGACTATCCGGAAAAACTGACGACTCGGAACTACGACCCAGTGAAGCCCGTTGCTCCGGAAGAGTTGCCCGGCTTGGCCCACCTTCCGCGAGAGTGCACCGTTATTGCTGGCGTTCACGTCGGCGAGTTGCTGGGCGAAGACAATGGGCTGCCCATGTTCGAAGAACTCCAACGCCAACTCCCGATGTTGAATCTGGAAACCTTCGAGAAGTGGACGGGCCTCAACGAAAACGACATTCACAGCATCACGTTGGGGGTTCCGGCCAAAGGGGCCCTCCGGCTCATCGTCATTGTCCAGACCCGCGGCGGATACAACATCAATCCCATCAAAAAAGAACTGACCGGGATCCCGGGTGTGAATTACGAGAACAAGCCCGCCTTCCAGTTGCCGAACAAACTGGGGTATCTGTGGTGCATTAACTCGAAATCCATGGCGTTCCTGTTCGAACCGGGGGCGGAAGTGGACGCGTTGAAAGCCATCCGGCATAATCCCAAGTCACTCATCAGCGACTTTCCCAAGGACGTCCAGTCGGCCCTGAAAGAACGCATCAACCGCAGCGCTTTTGCGTGGACCGTGGCAACACCGAAGGCGGCCAGGGGTCTGATTTCCCTGGCGAGGTGGTCGAAACAACTGAACACCGATCTTGCCGAAGTCCTCCAAAAGACGAATCTGGTCACGGCGAGCTTGCGACTCCACAAAGGACTTGCTTTGGAGGCCAATTTGCAGGGGGAAGACGTCGAAGCGGCGAAGTCCATCGAGAAACTGTTTCCAGTCGCCGGGAAAGGTCCGGAAGGGGCCACGGACTACAAGATATTTGGACCGGCTTCGGCAACAGACGAGAAGGGAAAGCAAGATTTGTGGGTCTCCATTCAACTGAGAGTGGAACTGCAAAAGGCCGAGGCGATTATCGGGGTGATTCGGGATGCGATACGGGGAAACAAAGAGTGAGGTTGCTTTTCCCCCTGATTGTCGGGACAAGGCAGACACGTTCGCTGGCCTGGAAAGACGGACAACCCCTGGTGAGAAGAAATATGCCTTTCTGGTGGAGGAAATTCCGCGCAAGTCCATTCCGGTGGTGCGTTTCTTTGGCGAACAGCAGTGGCATCAACAGACCAACGACACAACAGGACCGAATCCCTGAATCTGGCCTTCGACCGAATTCCGTTCCATATACATGTGCATTTGATCACTGCAGGAGAGAGAAATGTCTAATACACAAAATACGAATGGCCACAAGGGTTTTGTCCCGCCCTCGCCCGACGAATTAATGGCTCGCTACATCCAGCGGCGGGCCGAAGCCCACGTGGCCGGCATCGCTTCCACGGACGTATCCGGCGAAGTGCAACCTTACGATGCCGGTCCCGTCCAACCGACGGACCCCAAGCCCGCCTGGGACATGGCGGTGGCTGTCGTCCGTGATTTCCAAAACGACGAGCTAACGTGGACCGCTCCGCCGGAGTGGCCCGAGATCGTCTCTTCACACGAACCCGCGTTCGACCTGGCGTTTTGTTTGGGTAACTTCCCCCAACTGGTTCGCAACTTGCAACCCTTGTTGCAGGCACAAGATCTTGCGGAACTCCGCAAACTGCGAACGACTCAGCCAACGGAAGTGCCCGAACTCGAAGGCTGGGCCAGGAAAGAAGTCGAAGCAGGGAATGTGCCCAACGCTTTGCTCGCGATCGGGTCGCTCCGACTCGCCAAGCAATTCGAATTGGCTTCCGAACTGGCCGCTAGCCTTGACGCGACGATTCCCGAAGCCTGGAAACAAGTTTGGGAGAACGAAAAGGCAGCTCTGGCCTGGCACCGCGGCGACGTCGAAGCGGCTTACGAACTTTGGCAGAAAATGCCCGAGTCGTTGCCGGTCGTCTTTAACCGAGGCATGGCGGCTTTGTTCCTCGGCAAGGCCGAAGAAGCGCGACCCAATCTCGAAAAGGTCGTCGAGCAACTGCCAGAAACGAACGCCTGGCATTATCTGGCCAAGTTGTATTTGACGCTTGCCCGCACGAGGTAGGGCAATCCAAAGCCGGTGAGTTCGGGAGAGGACTCATCGGCTTTTGTTGCATTCCTGACTTGCCTGGCAACTCCACATCGTTTACCCCTCCGTTTCTTGCGTCCACCTCTCTTCTTGACCTCACACGGCAACAACTTGATATACTCATGCTGGAACATCGCAACTCGATGTGCCGTAAAATAAGCGCCGTGCCGGTGTCGCAGATCTACCTGAGGGGATGCTCATGGAACCAACTTTCCCAGTGGAGAACCGAGCACATCTGTCTCCCAACCGTTTCGCCGAAATCGCCGAAATCGTGAACGACCACTGCTCGATCAAACACGCCATCGATTGGTGTGCCTCGCAAACACCACCACTCGACGAAATCGAGGTCGTCCCCCAAGACGAATACAGCCACGACATATTGATCGGGTATCGTGACGGGCTGTGGCTGGTTTATGACTCGACCTGATTTGGAGTGGTGACGGCGGTCGCCGTCTGGGATCATCGGCCGACGTCCGATGAATTGTTGAAGGCTCGTTTGCAAAGAGGTTGGCACCCCACGACCACGGCCACGGTCGATGGGGATGTGATTCTCGGCCATGCAGCGTGTTTGCCCTTGTCTCATCGACAAGGGCGAATGTCTCCAACTCCTCTCCAATAGTCGATAGATTTTCGGAGTCGCCAATAAATCGGTTTCAGAGACCCCGCAAGTAGCTTACAATGGTACTGGTTCGGACGCTCGATGGTGTCGGTGAAGGAACATCGAGCTGATCGACTTGCCTCGCATCCGAGCTTGGCACGCATGTCTTAATTTGCCCAAGGCCAAAAGTCCTCCCGTCAACTGCGAAGAGTTCGCCACGCGGTGGAACTCTCTACTTGCAGTGCGCTGTTCCGGAGGACCTCACGATGAAGCCCCTTTCTCTCGTCCGCTATTTCTTCGCGCTCGTGGTCATCGCCTTGGCCCTCTTGTTCTTCGTTGGGCTCATCGCGTTCCATTGGCAACTCCTGACGAAGTATACGCTTTTCGTTGCCATTTACGTTCTTCTGGTCCTCGTGGCCTTCGGTTGGTTCGGTCGAGCGTTCGGCCTTTCGAACTTGCTTTGGCACGAAGACGGGTGGACGCAATTCCTCGCTGGCGTCGGACTTGCCTTGCTGATGACCCTTATGACGCTCATCTCCTTCGAAATCCTGCGGGACCACAATGGGGATGCGTACTACGAGGACATGCGAAAATTTCGCAAGGCGTCGCCCGTCATATGGTTCATGTCAGAAGACGAAACGAAGGAGAAATTCCCGGTAGATGTCTGGGAGCAGAGTGAGGAACTGAGGCAATTATGTCAATGTCAACTGCAAGAAAAGGACTTCAACGCCGACGACTTACCGAAGATTCGTGCTGGTGTCTTCCACGACTATGAGGCCGAGCACGAGCAAGACGTCGAAGCCCTGACGGCCAAGGCCATGCGCTCGATTGGTCTGTTGATGCTCTTCTCGATGCTGCTGCCCAGTCTGGTGCCCTTTTGTCTGCCACCTCTTCTGGAGGGAACGGCCTGGGAACGAGGGGCGGGCCTACGAAGTCGTTCGGGCCATCACAAGTTGGCTCTGGGGGCCGGCAGTGGTTGGCCCTTCGTCGCTGGGATTGCGGTCGTCTTCTTGGCGGCCGTGGTGACCGTGTGTGTCTTTCCGGCTCCATTCCTCGACACCCTCGATGCGCTGGAACTGGACGAAATTCCGGGAAAGAAATTTTGGGGGATGGAGACAAACCTTCGGTTGTTCGTGTCGATCGTGTTGAGCCAGTTCTTCGGTTTCCTCGTACTCGTTGGCCTTGTGCTTTGGTTCCGAAGCAAACACGCCTATCGTCGGGTGACACCACCCACCGCGTTTTTTTTGATACTCTCGG
>CAYYUU010000663.1:0-4950 GCA_964474955.1 uncultured Alcaligenaceae bacterium
AAACATCCGATTACCAAAGGTATGCCGCGCGAGTGGATGCACGCGCGCGACGAACTTTATGACAACTTGCGAGGACCTATCGAAAATGTGCGTATCTTGGCCACGGCCTATTCTCGCGGGACGAAGGCACACGAGCCAATGATCTGGACCGTGAAGTACGGAAAAGGGCGCGTGTTCCATACGCCTATGGGGCATGGAACCGATTCTATGCGCTGCGTTGGTTTCCAGACGACTCTTCAACGCGGAACGGAGTGGGCAGCGACTGGGAACGTCACGATTCCGATTCCGAAAAACTTCCCCACTGCGGACAAGACAAGCATGGTAAAGAAGTAGTCCAATGACGAAGTTAAAACGTGTTATGTTTAGTGTTCATCGAGAATAAATAACAGTGAGCAGGGAACAAATATCGATCGGAGGCGGTAGACGTGAGGCTAACCATAACCATTTTGTTTGCTCTGGGAAGTGTTGGAATATTGAGTTTCGCTGCGAGGGAGTCCTTTCATCGCGAGTTCCCCATTCCTGACGAAGGAAAAATATCGAAAACGAAGCCCACGGACGACCTCGGATTCGAAGTTCCGGAAGGTTTTGAAGTCTCACTATATGCCGATGATTCATTGGCGACAGATGTATTTTCGTTGACGATCGATTCCAAAGGTCGGATAGTTGTCGCGAGTAAGGGTTATATCAAGATCCTACATGACACGAATGGCGATGGACGCGCGGACAAAGCCACGACGTTTGCGAATTTCCCAAAAACTGGAGCGCACGGCATGTGCTTCGATGGGAACGACCTTATTTGCGATGGCGATAACGGAGTACGTCGCCTGTATGACACCGATGGTGATGGTAAATGTGACAAGGTGTCGCCAGCCTGGATTCGCACGACAAAGGACGGAGGTCACTCCGCCAACGGGATCGTTCGTGGGCCAGACGGATGGTTCTATTTAATTGGGGGCAACGACACTGGAATAGGCCGCGAACATGCGAAGAGTCCGGGCTCACCGGTCAAAGCTGTCAATGGCGGTGCTGTTGTGCGGATCTCACCCGATGGCAAGACGAGCGAAGTCGTCGCCCACGGTTTTCGCAACCCGTATGATCTTGGGTTCAATCACTTCGGACATATGTTCACGGTCGATGCAGACGGCGAACGTATTTACCAGATGCCCTATTATGCTCCAAACCGATTATTCGACATCGCACCCGGAAGACATCACGGATGGATATTGCCCGGTTGGAGACGAGGTTGGTCACGACCGGCAGAATGGGCCGACAGCGTCGGTCGACTTGTCGAGATTGGGCGTGGTTCGCCGACCGGAGTGACAGTCTATCGTCATCGCACCTTTCCGAAACGATATCGCAATGGCGTGTTCAGCCTGTGTTGGACGTTCGGTCGCGTCTACTTTTTCCCGTTGAAACGAAAAGGTTCAACATATACCGGGAAGACAGAAATATTCATGCGGACGACGGGTGACATAGGTTTTGCTCCGACGGATATGGCTGTGGATCCCAAAGGTGATCTCTATGTCGCCATCGGTGGACGCGGAACGCGGGGAAGTGTGTTTCGCGTGCATTACACCGGAAAAACAGATTCTCCACCGCTACCCAGAACACCATTACGGCGAGTGCTTGCGGCGGATCAACCCTTGAGCAGTTGGTCGCGTGCTCGTTGGCTCCCACTTGCGAAACAACTGGGCAAGAGATCGTTTCTTGTTGCCGTTGCCAACGAGCAGTTGCCGTTGATCGAACGGATTCGGGCTGTTGAAATTCTCACCGAACTTTACGACGGCGTCTCGATGCCGTTGGCCCATAAGATTTGCAAGAGCAAGACGGATCATGAACTGGCCGCTCGCGTCCTTTGGTCAATTTCGAAAACGAATACATCGAAGGCAGCCCGCGAGTTGTACGTCGCACAAACACGATCTTCCGATCCGCGTGTGGCACGTGCTGCATGGGAAGCGTTGCTCTCTTTCACAAGTGCTCTCGATCCGAAAGGAAACTCACCCGACTGGCGTGGAGGTTTGAATAGCAAAGATCGGCGTGTCCGTTCGGCTGCTCTCATGACGGCGAAAGGTCCGGGGCGGGAGAGTTTTCTGGGGTCGTTGAAAACGTCTCCAAGAAAACTCTCGTCGCGCGAGCGATTGGCGATGTTGTGGATTCAAGCTCCGGAAGTTGGTGATCGCACTGGTGCCTGGAAAGCCGAACGGTGGAAACAAAAAGAAAAAATTCGCGAATGGTTCGATACGTGTCTCGATGTTCTGGAGAAGGAAAAAGATACGGCGGTTCAATTGGAGGCAGTCCGCCTCCTGCAGATCGCGCTCGGAGACATTCACACCGACAAGGATGCGATCCAAGAGTTCTACGGTTATGTCGCTCGGGCTCGTGACAAGGTCGATCCGAAACTTCGCGAACGTGCGGCACGAACAGTAGCGGCCCGGTTCCCAGCAGGTGATGAATCGCTTGATCGAGAATTGGCCAGGCTCATGGGAATGTTCGTGGAAGATGTTCCAGGGTTCCTCGACCGGATCGCCGCGAAGTGGCGCAAGAATAGCCATCCGAAAAATGATATTCATTATCTGATGGTGTTGTCTCGTTTGCCTGGCAAGCGATCTCGCGCGGTCACAAAAGGTACGGCGTCGGCGCTCGCAAATTTGCATACGAAGCTCGCCCAAATCGCGACCAAGCCGACCGATCAAGTTCCGAGCATTCTGGAAAAACTTCTTCGCAATCTTCTGAAACAGGATTCCGCACTTGCCGGAGCGTTGGTGGCGGACTCCGCGTTTGGACTTCCCGGACACGAATTGTTTGCACATCAACTCCCACTTCGCGAGCAACAAAAAGCAGCTCGCAAGATCGTCGCGACGATCATGAAACTCGATGGTCGCCAAGCGCGGGCAGCTTGGAACTCGGAGGTCGTTCGCCTGGTTGCCACACTCCCAGATCGAGAGAAGTTGCCCATTCTACGTCAACAGTTCAACGATCCTCGGTTGCAAGATTCGATTGTTCTCGTCCTGGCGAAAAAGCCCAAAGCGGAAGACCGTGGGCGATTCGTGACCGCGTTAGATTCCATCCAACCGAGTGTTCTTCGCACAGCCGCAACTTCGCTGGCGATGCTTTCGAAAAAGGCGACACCGACGGAGATCGGAAAGGCGGTCCGAACGTTTCGGCGGATGACAAAATATCGTAAGGACACCAAGACGCAAAACGCCTTGGAGAAGTTACTCGTGCGGTGGACGAATCAGGAATCTCCCGCCCAGAAGGATGCCAATGCCAGAGCCGATGCCTGGGTCACGTGGTTCACCAAAACGTATCCGAAAATCGCTGCGGAGTTGCCGGGGGTGTCCGGGGTGAAACTCGCTTCGTGGCAAAAGCGTTTGGCACGTGTGGATTGGTCTGCTGGAAACGTCGACCGCGGAGAAGCAGTGTTCCAACGAAAAAGTTGTTTCCGTTGTCACGGTGGTAGTCGGCGTTTGGGACCGGATTTGCGGGGTGTAGCCCAACGGTTCTCGCGAGAAGATTTGTTCACGGCAATTGTGGATCCGAACAAAGATGTTTCACCGGCGTATCGCGGAACGGCAATTCTCACCAAATCGGGAAAGGTCTATTCCGGCATGGTGATCTATAAATCACCAGCGTTGACGTTATTGCAAACAACTCCAGACACAACTGTACGCATACCTCAATCCGAGTTGTCGGTGATGCAACCCGCGAGGGTGTCCTTTATGCCAGCAGGGTTACTCGACGACGTGACCGACTCGGACATTGCGCACTTATATGCGTATTTGAAAAGTTTGCGAAAGTAGTAGACAAACTCCGTGTGCCGTTACCAAAATAGTAGGCACACAACCGGCAAATATAATGTGGAGCGGAGGATCGTCACTATGAATTGGAAAGCAACACTGAGCCTTGTTGTAGTAGGGGTCATGAGTTCCACGGTGTTCGCGCAAGATCGTGTGAAGCCCCCTCTCCCGATCAACAAAACAACACTCGCAAAGATCAAGAAGCTCAAGGCGAACGAAGCAGTTCTACTTGGTGAAGCCAAAGTAATCGGTGACTTCAACGCGGTTGCCAAACGATTCAATCTTCACAAAACCGGCCCAAGAGGACGCGATTTTACGCTCCGGATGGTGTGGGCCCCCGAGCGAAAACGTGTGCTGTTCTGTGGAGCAAATCACGGCGTGCCACATCGGCTCAACGACGTTTGGGAGTTCGATTTGGCGGCTCTGACGTGGGTCATGTTATATGCGCCGGATAATCCACGTAGTTATACGGGGCTTGGAAAAGATTTTAGTGACGTGGAGTTCAAAGACGGAATTCTCATCACCAAACGTGGAGGTCCAGCGGTGATTGGCCATACGTGGTGGGGCCTGACGTATGATCCAGAACAAAAGATGATGCTGTTCATGAATGCCTGGGTAACAAACAAGAAGAAAGCGGTCGAGAAACTTGGCGGTGATCCGAGCAAGATCTACAAAGGTCCGCCACTTTGGGGATTTTCACCCTCGACGCGGCAATGGAAGGTGTTGAAGACCAAAGCTCCGTATCCTCGCGCGATTTTCGGAGGGATGTTGGAATATGTGCCCGAACTGAAGGGATCGATTTGGCACGCCAATAACTGGCAGATGCGAGCGATGTGGTTGTACAATTCGAACAAGAATAGGTGGAAACAGTTGAAAGCAAATTCAAAGCGAAACGATTTTGAGAAACAAGCTCCACAGCCCGAACAGGTTGGTTATTACGATCCCAAACGGAAGTTGATTATCGTGCAGCGGCACAAAGACACCTTTCATTACGATATTGCGAAGAACGTATGGAAGAAAGTGCTCAGTGAAGACAAGGAATCCACCAGAGTACCATATGGTCATGATGCCCGGTCACCGATGTATTATGACCCGACCAGTGGACATGGTTTGTTAGTTCGCTTTTCGACGCATACATTGTGGGCATATGATC
>CAYYUU010000664.1:0-4949 GCA_964474955.1 uncultured Alcaligenaceae bacterium
TGCTTTCGGGCGTTCCGCAACTCCAATTCGAGCCTCAGCAGAGCCCGAACCAGTTCGTTGCGGTCCGGTTCGACCATTGTGCCGACGAAATCCTCGATACGCGGTTGTTTGTTGGCTTCCCAGGCGTCCCGAAATTGTGCACACGCCGTGCGAATCCGCTGCCCCTGAACCGAAGCCAGAGAGCCTTTCGGGTGAGACATAGAGTGTTGGTTCTCGGGGGAGAATAACAAAGGGGCTACAAGGGAGAGTAGCCTGTTTGGATGAATTGTGTCCCTCGAATTTTGACCGGAATAGAGCGAAGGCCGTTTCTTTGTCCTTCGCTCGCGCTTCAGGCTTGTAGCCAAAACCCAAACTCCAAAATCCAGAGGTGCACGCAACGCCATTCTCGGGTCTGGCAACCGCCGCATCACTCCGCCACGACACAAATCACCGTTCCGTTTGGCAGCCGAATCAAGATGCCTTCCCCCGTTTCGATCAGGTATTCTTCGCCCGGCAGGAGTTCCCGGTCTTCGGGAGCCAGGAGGTGAGTCCCGTTGATGGGTGGTCGGATTCCCCCACCCTTCTGGGGAACTCCGTTGGTCAGTACGATGCCCTGGCCGGACCCACGCATCATGAAATGACCCCGACTGAGAAACTTGTTGTTGTCAGCCGGGACGACGGCCAAAATGGACTCTCCTGTCATAGGTAAGACGGGCGTGGAAGTGTAGGCCGGATCGAGATAGGGAACCGCGTTGCCTTGCTGACGACCAATGATCACAGGGTTGTGGGGCGAAAGTTTGGCTTGGACGCGTAACGTTTGCTGGTCGGTGTGTGAAGAACCTTGCGGCCCCCAAAGTTGGATCGTGTCGCCTTCCAGGACCGTGACCGACATCGTCGGAGAATCCGACGGCTCGAGTTGCGTTGGTGGAGGCTCGCACGAAGGAAGGATGATCGGGACGTCGGGTTCGAGAGTTTCTGGCACAAATATCCCCTTGGCGTTGGAGGCGTTCCATCACGGTTTCCAGCAATCGGGCCCCGATTCGGGCTGACGGGGACACCATTATCTTAACCAAGTTTCCGGTAGTGGTCCGCCGTTTCGTTCGCAAGATTGAATTTTTTTGGAAGAAAAGCCGACACCTCAAGGAGAGCAACTATAAAGATCTACGACGACCACGCTCGTTCGCCAATTTCCAGAGGCTCGTGATTTTCCGCAAAACTACCCACCTTGCACACGGCACAGGATCGATCTACCATCAAAAAAGTTGACTCGCGTTGCCTCCCTTCGTCACCAACGGAAACGGAACTCCCGAGGCCCCAGATCATGTCACCACCGAACGCGTCCTCACTTCCGGATTACCGCGAAGCCTTGCAGGAAAAGTTCGGTTTCGAAGACTTTCGGCCAGGGCAAGAATCGGCCGTGCGGCAACTCCTGGAGGATAAGTCCGTGCTGGCGATCTTCCCCACCGGGGCGGGCAAGAGTTTGTGTTACCAACTCCCGGCTCTGTTGCTCGAGGGGGTCACGGTCGTCGTTTCTCCGCTCATTGCCTTGATGAAAGATCAGGTCGATTTCCTACAGGCGCGGAAGATTCCCGCCGCGAGGCTCGACTCCACCTTGAGCGAAGACGAAACTCGCCAGATCATGCAATCGCTGACGGCCGAAGAAATCAAGATTCTGTACGTGGCTCCCGAACGACTCGTCAGTGAGCATTTCTTGCACCTGCTCAAGCGGCTTCGGGTAAGTCTGCTGGCGATCGACGAGGCCCACTGCATTAGCGAATGGGGCCACAACTTTCGACCGGACTATCTGAAGCTCGGGCAACTCGTCAAGGCGTTCCGAATCCCTCGCGTCCTCGCACTCACCGCGACGGCCACGCCCCAAGTCGAAAAAGACATCGCCCGAGAATTCGAGATCGACGAAGCGGGCATCGTCCACACTGGTTTCTACCGGCCCAACCTGGAACTGCATGTGACGCCGTGCCGCGACCACGAAAAATTCGATTTGTTGGTGCAGCGTCTCACGTCGCGTCCGCGTGGCTCGACGATCGTTTACGTGACGGTCCAGAAAATGGCCGAAGAGGTCGCGTCCCGGCTCGCGGCCCACGGAATCTTCGCGCGGCATTACCACGCCGGGATGGAATCCAACGATCGACATCAGGTCCAAGAATGGTTCATGAGCGATCCGGAAGCTGTCGTCGTGGCGACGATCGCGTTTGGGATGGGAATTGACAAAGCCAACATCCGGGCCATCTATCATTACAACTTGCCCAAGAGTCTGGAGAACTACTCGCAGGAGATTGGGCGTGCGGGGCGGGACGGCGAACACGCCGTGTGCGAACTTTTCGCGACGGCGGGCGATCGACTGATCCTCGAAAACTTTATTTACGGTGACACGCCATCGCTCGAGAACATCCGGGCAGTGTTGGTGATGTTGTTCCGGCATGCGCAGACGTTCGACGTTTCGCTGAAGGAAATCTCCGACAGTTGCGACGTGCGGATTCTGGTGTTGACGACGTTATTGACGTACCTCGAACTCGAAGGGGTCGTGCAGTCGGCGGGTTCGTTCTATCAAGAATACGAGTTCCAGCCACGCCGCAGCTCCAAAGAAATCTTGGACGGCTTTGACGGGGATCGCCGAGAGTTTTTACGAAAGTTGTTCCAACAAGCGAGCAAGTCCGGTTCGTGGTACCGGCTCAAGATCGATTGGATTGCCGAGAAGCTCAAGGAGCCACGCCAGCGCATCGTTGCGGCGTTGACGTACTTGCACGAACGCGGAGAAATTGAACTCAAGGCCAAGAGACCACGGCACCGGTTTCGAAGGAACAAGCTCACCAAGGAGGCTGGGCTGCAACTGTGCGACCGACTCGCCCAACAATTCTTGACGCGGGAAAAACGAGACATCGGGCGACTCCACGAAGTTCTCGACTACGCCGCCACCGAACGTTGTTTGACGTCGTATTTGCTGGGCTATTTCGGCGACGATTCGATACCCAAATGCGGCCATTGCGGACGATGTAAAGGTGAACACGCCAAGCCGCTGCCTCCGGAAGACGTGATTCCGTTCACCCCGACCGAAGATCGCTTGCTCGATGAAATTCGTAAGGAAACCCACTCTGCCTTGAAGACGCCGAGACAACTCGCAAGGTTCTTTTGCGGGCTGACGTCCCCGGCAGTTTCCCGCGCGAAGTTGAAACGAGATCGAAGATTCGGGACGCTGGGAGATAGACCGTTTTTGGAAGTGCTCAAGTGGATCGAAGGGCAATTCAAAAGAGGGTGAAATGTCGGCACGCGGGAGATAGATTTGGAGGCGTTTCGGAGCGTGCAGTCAAGCCGCACTCCAAAACAAAACAAAGACAAAAATACCAAAGCGGCAGCGAGCTGCCGCACTCCAAAATAAAAACAAAACAACAAACAAAATCCCAACTCGCCAAAGAGGACGCAAAGGTCCTCCCGGATCACACCTCGACCATTTCTTCCGAATCCGGAATTTCCAAGTCGAAGAGTGGTTGTTCGGCTTTGAGCCAAACGCACAACCAAATCCCAAGCTCGTAGAACGCGACCAACGGAAAGAGCATGGCAACCATCGTGTAGGGATCTTGGGGCGTCAAGACGGCCGATATGATTGCCATGATGAAATAGGTGATCTTGCGGTAGCTGCGGTACATCTCGACGGTGCAGAGACCGATCCGAGCCAGTACCAACATGACGATGGGGGTTTGGAACGCGATTCCGAAAACGACCGGAACGATCAGAGCGAAGTTGAGCCAATCCGATGCGCGAAGCTCCGGTTCGAGTCCCATCCAATCGCTGAAGCCCAAGAGTGCTTGCACTCCTGGCGGGATCACGACGAGTTGGCAAAACACAACGCCGCCGATGAACAACCCCACGCTGAACGGAAGATAGAGATGCACGAGCCGCTTTTCGTGTGGGTAGAGGCCCGCAGCGATGAACGACCAGATTTGATAAAAGACCCACGGACTGCTGATCACGAAACCTGAGATCAACGCGACCTTGACGAAGATCAAAAATCCCTCCTGGATCGTGAAGACCTTCACAGAGGGATTTGGCCCAAAGTACTTGAACAACATCTTCAAATCGCTCGACTCGACCTCCCTGTAGAACTGTCGTTCGACGTACCTGCCGTCTTTCAGTTCGTAGATCGCCATTTTCACGTACTGGACCTCGGGGATGTTCTCCTTCAGCTGGTTCCATTTGTTGTTGAAGTCTTCGACGGGCGTCGCGAGTAGTTCGTCCAGGTTTTCGATCTGTTTTGCGAGTTCTTCGTTTTCTTCGTCGCCCTCAAGTTTCTCCTGAAGACTCTTCTTGGCTTCGGTGAGCTTTTCCTTGATGATGGTGACCTTCTTCGCCTTCTCGCGTTCTTGTACGAGTCGGCGGAGTTCGGACTCGACCGGTTCCTTGATGTAGCCGAACAGGGGCTTGGCGTAAAGCATGCTGACGGCGAATCCCAGAGCCATTCCGAGAAGCGCACGAATCAGGTGTTTTCGGAGTTCCTCGATGTGATCTCCGAACTCCATCCGTGTGTGTTCAAAATAATTGTCGTCATAATTCAAACGGTTCGTCGGCATGGTAGGCTCGGCGGAACTAGGGTCGGATACTACAGACGGTAGGGCTGGCGCTGGCTACGCCAACACCTTGAACTACTGTACCGGAAACGAACTCCATGGTCATCGTTCGTACGAGTTTTTTCGGTGAGATCGTTCACCAATGGGACAAAGGACGGGATGCCTTTGTTTCTCGATCCGACTCTTTCGAGGAGGAATTTCTTTGGGATAATGGGAGAACGCCAACGGGCATTCGGACCAGGAAGTGTCGGAGTTTGGAGTTTTGCCTTTTTGCTTGGGTGGGCGGATAAATACTTGTCGTGTTTGTGGTGTTGGTTCGGAGAGTATCGTCTTTGTTTTGTAGTAGGCACACTCCGTGTGCCGTGACCAAGTAGTAGGCACACTCCGTGT